>JAUXAN010000030.1 GCA_030619885.1 bacterium | reverse complement strand
AAGATACAATTTCACCCCCGCTAAATGAGGGTCTTTATAGATATGATCTATCCTATTAGTATTAAAAGTACTGGCTCTTCTGATAAGGCCATGAATTTCATAACCTTTGGAAAGTAAAAATTCTGCCAGATAACTTCCATCTTGACCGGTGATGCCGGTAATAAGAGGTTTTTTCATTTTTTAATACCCCATAAAATCTTCTTATAAATCTCTATATAGCTATCTCGGAATTTTTTAATGGTATAATTTTGTAATGCTCGGTTTCTACAATACAAATTAAAATTTCCTCCCATCTCTTTATCATTTAATAATTTCTTCATTGCCTTACTTAATGCTTTGGCGTCTTTTGGTTTTACAATAATCAACGAATCTATCAAAGGCGCATTTATCGTTAATGTTTCATGTATTATCCAATATCTGCCTCCTTTAAATTTATTATGGGATTCCTTTTCTTCTCTATACCATCTTTTTATCTCTTCTTTGCAATAATTATTCCTTTTTAGACTAAACATTTTGATCCTTTACTTTGAATAGGTTCCTATTTTTTGACAAAAATGCTATTTATTTTGTTTTTTAAATTGCACTATATTTGCAGAACTGCCTCAATAGCTTCCAAAAATGCCTTCTCTGACCGCTCAATACTAAATTCTCTACAAGCATGTTGACTTATAGCTTTTCGTCGTTTTCGGGTATCCTCAATTTGCTCTTTTGTTTGCTTAATCAACGTAGCAAATTCCTTAATATTATTAGGGCCGAAAATCTCCCCATTCCATTCTTCTCTAATTAAATCATAACTTGCTCCTGCATATTTAGAACTTAATACATAAAGCCCGCTTGACAGTGCTTCATTAACCACCAATCCCCAAACCTCCTCAAGAGAAGGGAGAATAAAGATATCAGATAGAGCATAATACTTGGAAAGCATATCCTGTTGCTGGAATTCTTCAAAAAATACATTGCTTAAATTCTTCTCCTTGAAAAATTCTTTTAATTCTTCCTCTTGGGGGCCACTACCTACAATTAACAAACCAATCTCTGGATCCTGCAAATAATCTAAAACTTTTAAAACTTGAATTACACCTTTTCTTTTGATTAATTGACCAACATATAATAATAAATATCTTGGGTATCTTGCCCTCTCTCTTACAAAACTCTCATTATTTCTATATTCGAATACTTTGTTTTGAAAATATTCCATATCCACAGTATTAGTACTAATAAGAATTTTCTCAGGCTTTGCTCCTAAATATTCCAAATATTCTTTTGCCTTTGTTCCATATGCTATAAATCCATCTGCACCTCGAACTAAAATTCTCTTTATTTTTCCTCGAATCCCTTTTATACTCCCTGCACTTAGTAAGGTAGTACCATTCCACAAAATAAACTTCTTCTTAAATATTTTACAATACAAAAACGCTTGCCAATAAGCTATAGAGTCATAGCCTGATGTAATAACTACATCTGGCTTATATCCTAAAAGCGCTTTGAAAACTTTTCTACTCAAATGAATTGGTATTTCTCTCTTTTTAACCCTAAAAAATAAATGCCAGCCAGGTAAAATTTGATAATCAAATTTAATTTTGTCTTTATTAATTCGCCACTCACGATTTTTTTCCTTTTCAGCCAAGGCAACCACCCTAAAACCAAAATCTCCTATTTCAGAAATAGCATTAAAGAGAGGAATACGGTAAGGAGAAATCATATTAGTAATTATCATCACTTTGAGATTTTTCATGACCTTGATTTTGTTTTCTCACCTATATAAAAGTCTTCTGTTAGTAATGATGGCCATAAATTGCGGAATTTAGCTAAAAAACCACTTCCACAACCAACATCAAACAACTTCTTTCCGCCATCCAAAATACTCAAAGTTAAATCTTGCCGATGGAGATCAAATTTTTTGAAACCCTTTCTTAAGAATGAAAAAGATTGATGCTTGACCCACTTCCTTTCCCCATACTGCTTTTCGTAAAGGTCTTTTTCGTTCATGATGCACCTACTGACTTCTTCTGGTCTAAGTTCGCCCTTAATCGATGAATTATAGACAAGTTTACAACCAATCCCAGAAACACAAACAAATCCTTATGCATATCGAGTCCAAAACTAAATTGCCTTTCTATCAATAAAACAATACTGATTGTTAAAACCGCTAATCCGATCTTCTGTCCCAACTCAGTTGAATGTGAGTAGTAGAGAGCGAGGAACCGCAAGCCATACCACGCTACAGCAACAAGGAATGCTCCCAAAAATATCAAACCGACCAAGCCATTTTCAACAGCTACTTCCATAAAAATATTGTGAGGATAGCCCCAGCCTGTAAGTTGTTCAAATCCATTTGTCCCAACCCCTAATAATGGACTTTGAGAAAAGAGATTTGCAACCAATGAATACTGCTCAAGCCGTTGTGCCGTAGAAAGATCCTCTCTTATAGCTGTTAATGAGTATGACTTAATATTGGGAAGTATGTCTCCAAAATAATAGAAGCCTACTATAATTAAAATCAAAGCAGTGACACAAGCAAGTCGGAAGTTTGGAGTTGTTCTTTTCATTAAACGAACGAAGAAATAAAAAGCTAAACCGACAACTGCAGCAATGAGAGGTCCACGCGCACCGGTTAAAAAAATACCATAAAAAAAAACGGGTATCAGTGTAATGCACAGAATCCTCTTAAGTTTCCAATCTCTATTAGAAGGCATCATCGCTTCAATTACAGCAAGAACCAACCCTACAGCAAAGAATGTTGCTACTGGAATAAGATTTGTTTCTAGGGAAAGAACCCTACCCCCATGCATTTTAGTATAACCCAAGAACGAGGTACATATCAGTATAATTGTAACGATAGATGCTAAAATAAGAATAGCTTTCAAAAATCGGTAAATTTGAATGAGTTCATTAAAAAAGATTCTTGCTAACAAATAAGGGAAGAATACAATGGTAGCGAATCGGATCGCCTTAATAAATCCTGCTTCTGGATTTGGTACAAGGTAGATTCCAGTAAATAAAATAATAATAAACCCTAAAAGCCACAAATCAACTAATTGAAGTTTAAAGTTATTTTTTTTTCTTGTTGCCAGCTGAACCGTAAATCCCAAAACCGCGATGGCAAGCATAATGAGCGTTAAATTCAAGAACCAAGCAAGAATTGCACCAGCCTTTATAACATATGAAAAGAGAAATATCGCAAAAGCTACTTCAGGATAGCGAAATAGATAAACTAAACCAATAATTCCTATTAAAATTAATGCAATGTATAGAAAAAGTATGTTAAACATATTGTCTCATTCCTTAATCTTGGATAAATAGACTTTTCGTACCCCAGTTGCCATTTTCCGCCAATGGTTAGCTTTAGCATACTGAATTGCTCGTGACTTGACTTGCTCACGCCATTTTGATGGCTGAGCCAAAAATTGTTTAATTCCTCCAGCTAATGATTCTGGTGATTCGGGTTCAACTACAATGCCGAGATTATTTTCTCGCACAATAGATCCTATTTCCCCAACATTTGTAGCAATTACCGGCTTACCTGATGCTGTAGCATGTTGTAATACTCCACTTGTTCCTTTAAATGAGCGTCGATATGGAAGTACTACAGCATCGACAGCTGAAAAATAATTAGCAACATCTTCGTCCGGAATGTGTTCTAAACGCATGACTAAATATCCTGGCTTTTTTAATGATTGTCTATATTGCATGACATCGGTCTCGGTGATCTCAGCAGGTTTCCCAGCTATTAAAATATATACCTCATTCTCAATTAATTGAAGCGCTTTTAGTAGAATATCCAACCCCTTGTCCCAACGCAATCCTCCAAAGAAGAGAATTATTGGCTTTTGTTGCAACAATCCAAGTCGGTCTATAGCAAATTTTTGAGATATCTGTGGTAATGGTTCAACCGGATCTGGAATTACAAAGATGCTCTGCCGAAGCGAATCACCGCTGTATAGGTTAAACAACTTGTCTCGAATACGGTCGGTGTGGACAAATAACCCATTTAACTTCCCCTCTCTGAGTAACTGACCTAATGTCCAACGATTCAAACTATGATAGAAACGTTTAAAAAGTTCCACTTTCTCATCGGGCTCATGAATAAAGTATGGCCAAAAGAGCGTTGCAAAAAGTTTCCAAGAACAATACTTTGATTTCACTACGCGGAAATATAGAGGGAGTTCACTACGCTCCAAATAAAGATGGTGAACAATATCTGCCCGTTGAGCAGCAGCTAAATTGAAGCAATAGTTGATACCTTGAGCAAGTTGCCATGATCGCTTTAGTATGTTTCCTCCAAATTTAATTTCGGAATTTGGCACCACGTATTTTATGATAACAGGTATTTTTCTCGTAGACAAGGAATTGAGTAATTCGTCAGACTTCCAGGTAACAAAAGTAATTTCGTCTTCTTGTTCAACAAGATAACGGATAAGATAGGAGGCATACTCAATATGATGCCCCCCTACCACAGGATCAAATAAAATAATTCTCATTTAATCTACACTTTTTAACTTCTTTGAGTAATTCTCTATAGAGTTTTTCGTAAGCTTCCACGGTTCCATAGATAGAATACTTTGCAGCCTTCCTTTGCGCTGCTTGAGCTAACTTTGAAAAGTTTCAAGCTAAATTGGACTTTTGCCATCTCAAATAAGTTGTGGTTCTCATAATTTATATATTTATAACATTGTTTCTCTTGAATGTCAATATTAAAGTTGTTTGCTCAGTTCTGCAGAGTGATTTTTCACAAAAGGGCATAAATAGTGTTTTTAAATAAAAATTTGGCGGGTTAAAATTTAGGGTAGACAACTCCCTTAAGTTTTGATATAATATCAAAGCTTTGGGATGTTTTGGAGGATATACCTGGAACACCGGGTTTCATCAAGAAGAATCAAGGCGGATTTAGTATATTAATAAAAGAAAAACCAAAAAAGGTATAGACAAATTTGGATAAAATAGCAAAATCTCTAAACTATTAAAAGTCATTTATCTTATTCTAACTGCTCCGTCATCTGTGTTAGTTCTCCAATTTCTCTTAGGGGTTTTCCAATCCTCTCCATATCTATAAGCCAGATATTCTTCTATTTTATTAGGCACCTTGAATTCCATTCCGTAAAATTTTATTGTTGATAAATTCATAAAATAGTCACTGGGTATTACCCATGAAACATCTTTAACTCCAATTTTTTTATAAACTGCCATTGCTATTTGGGCAAGTTGCTTTCTCAACCGAGAAGGCAATACACAGCAGAGTTTAAACAAACTACCTTTAATCAATCTTTTTGCAAAACTTAGCTCTCTAAAATCAAGTCCAGGGTTATAAGGATCTACCAATACCATTGCAACATAATACAAAATCCGGTCTTTTAAACATTTTGGACCTTGTCTCAATATTATTGCTTTGTCATTGCTAATATGATAAAGATTAATATCTGTATGGACAGTTTCCCCTCCTATATGGATATAATTTTCAAATACTTTTACAGCAAAATTTCTACTACAAAGCTCTTTTAAAATTGAAGTCTTTATGACATCGGTCATTTTTTCTTGCCATGCACCTAAATCGATATCGTGTTCCCATGGAATGAATTTTCCATTCCTTACAGCACCTAACAATGTCCCACACTCCAGCCAGAATTCGATATTATGCTTGTCCAATACCTCCTTTACTTGACGCAAAAGATTAATAAGAATATGTTCTGTCATCGTTTCCTCTCCCTTAAAACGAGTATATAGTTCTTCTATCATATGCAAAAAATTTGCATTAATTCCGATAAAGCTTCTTTGTTACTGTTTCTGAGCTACGACAAAAATATGATCTTTCCAAGGTAAACTCGCTGCCTCACCGCTCTTGCCTTTTAGATTTGTTAAGTATCTATAGGCTTTTGGGGAAATAAAAAGTATACTTTTAAGCAGTCGCTTAGAAATTTGTACAGCACCCTGGCCATCGATACTTTTATGATAGACTCTATCTATAGTTATTATTCTAAAATTCATGTTATTCAACATATATGTAATTGAAGAAACATCAAAAAAATTAAAATGTGCCAAGCTCGAAACGTACCACCAATTGTTTACCGAGCATAGATTGGCTGGAAATGAAGAAACATTACCGGTTTCCAGAAATAAATATCCCCCTAATCTCAGACTATAATAGATTTTTTGCAATGCAACTCTTACATCATAGAAATGCTCGAATACGTCCCAAGCAGTTATAATATCAAACTTATTTGCTAAAAGTTCGATATCCTCTATAAATCCTTTATAGTAGTCCATATCAATAAAATCTCTATGTTCAGCGTATGCTATATCAGAGTAGTCGCATCCTGAGGTTTTGAAACCTGCTACTTGAGCTAATTTCAGGAAATGACCTGTATGACAACCTATATCCAAAATATGTTGCTTTTTCCCTTTTGACATTTTTTTTATTATTTGGAGCTTTTGTAAGATATATCTATTACAAGGTTTATACTTATAGCGTTCTTTACTGTCCCTATATATTTGAACCTGTGTTTCTTTGGAAATAACCAAGTCTTTATATAATAACCCACAGTTTTGACATTTTAGCAAATGAGTATTGTCGAATAACTCATTATTAATTTTAACCTTTCCAATAGGAAATCCAAAAAAAATGGGGAAATAAATCTGTCCTATTATTACGCTAAATGAACAATCATGGCAATACGGACAGGTCTCCCTTTTCTCAAATGCATTTGATGATAATTCATAAAATTGATCTTTGGTCATAATTTTTACCATCTGATGCCTATTTTATAAATCTTCATGAAATTAACTTTCCTATAAATAAGAAACAAGACTATCATCAGTATCGCTGATAGAGCAATTGACAAAGAATAAATTCCAACAAATAAGTAAAAATTAGCAATTCCCAAAATAATGAGGGTAATAATAACAATAACATTAAGAACTGACTGAACCAAGTGATTGACAAAACAATACTTAACTTTTCCTATCCCCATAAATAAATAATAGATCGGTACTGATAATAAATTTACAAGATTCCCTATTAATATAATTCTAAAGGCATTAGCAATTTCTGGCATATATTTGTGTGGTAGCCATAACTTTAAAAGAAAAGGGGCCAAGAGGAAAAGAACAATGAATACTGGAATACCTATATAGAATACTAACCCCATTGCTTTCTTCAAGATATTATTAATTTTAAATTTGGTTTTCTTGAAAGCGGTAGATACTCTACTGATTTCTGGCATTATTGCTCTGATACCTGTGGAAAATATACTTCTAAGTTGTGCAACACCTCTATCCGCTATCTCAAAATATGTCACACTTGAAAGATTTATATATTTTGCAATAACTATTTTATTAAAAGGCTGTAAAAACATTGAAATTATTTGAGCAGCTGTCATTGTACCACCAAAGCCAACTATTTTCTTCAAACATTTTGAGTCAAACGAACTTATTGAGAAAAATAAAGTTCCTAATTTTTTATATACGGTAAAGAATGCTAAAAATCCCAGAAAAATATATAGCAAAACTTGTCCCCAAAAAAGACTCCATATTCCATAGCCAAACTTTAAAAGGATAACTGTTGTTATAACCGAAAGAATTTTCGCTCCCAAATTGTAGTAATTTGCAAGATCTACTCTTCCTAATCCTCTCAAGGTTCCATCTATTACTTTTACAAAAAATATAGCAATTGAAAGAATAACTATATAGGGGAATAGCGTACTTGTCATAGAAATGTATTTCTCAGGAATACTTAATACGCTAATACTAAATCCTTTTAATGAAATCAAAACAAAAAATATTAGGATTCCGGGAATTAATAAAGTAATAATCGCTGTCGAAAAATATTTTTTTACACCTAACTTATTCTCTCTACCATATTCTTCTGCGACATATTTAATTACAGCGGTGTCAATCCCAAGACGCGCCAATGCACTAAAACTAATAATAACTGAAAGAGTAGCCCAAAGTCCATAGCATTCTATTCCCAAATATTTCAGATATATTGGATAACTAATAAGAAGAATTAAAATATTTCCAATGGCAAAAAGCATGCCAGAGAAAACATTTCTTCTTAAGCTGGGCCCTTTTTGTATTTTATGGTTTATCATACCCTAATCTTCTCGCCGTTTCACTTATTGAAATTTTTCTATAAAATTAATTTTAAATAAAATTACTATAATACCTTAAACACAACCTTCAATAATATTTGCCTCTTGCTGGTTTATAATTCCAGAGCAAAGCCATTATGGTTGCCGCTGTGATTGCTCCTGCAACCCGAAAATAAACAGAATCAAATGGTGTCAGTTTTCTCTAAGTTCTTAGATTTCATAATCTTATACCGATATTTTTCCCTGCCTGTGCCGAGCACGGCAGACAGGTTGGTCGTCCCTTGCGTCGATTTCTTCTCTTGAAACAAAATCTGCTTTCCATGGCAATCTACTCATGCCTTAATATTATACCAATAAAAATAGCATTTTGTCAATCAAAAAATGCGACCGCAGAGTTTGCAGATAGCACGGAGAAAAAAGAGTAAAATTGAATCTCTCTGTGACCTCCCGTATCCCTACGGATCCGTAGGGATAAATTGCAAAAGTCAGACATCATTCATATGGTGTCCTTGCGAGCCCGTACGGGCGAAGCAATCTCAAATTATGGGATATGAGATTGCCACGTCTTCACTTCGTTCAGGCTTGCCCCATTAGATATTGCTAATATATTAGCAATATCTAACATTGATAAAAATTATCTAACGGGGCTCGCAATGACAAAAAGGGGAGTTACCGGATAACCTCTGAAGGTTTGTTCTACCCTCTGTGGTTTAATGTATAATTTCCTATATCAAGGAAAAAATCTTGTCCTAAGTTTTTAAATGACAAAGAGTTATTCATAGGGACAGAGAACCGACACCAATTCCATGACACCACATATCAAACGGTGTCGGCAGACACAATAAACTCTTTTAAAAATGCAATAAATGTTCCGAAGATAATACCGATTATTCCACTTATCATTACAATCTGTCTCCTGTTGGGCTTTATACGCCGCTCCGGCAGAACTGCTTCTGAGATAATCTTTATATCAGTAATCTGTTCCACCTTTGATATCCTTGTAGACTCCATCTTTTGAAGAAAAAGCGAATATGTTTCTTTTAATGCATTTTTTTCCCTTTGCATCCTTTCAAGCAGGAGGCTTTTCTCATAAATTAAATTCTTTAGATAATCTATTTCACCTTTTAACTTTTTTATCTCCTTTTCGGTATATCCCTTCTCATTCTCTAATGATTTTATCTTTATCTTTAAATTTGTTATTTTTTCCCTCAATTTTAAATACAGTGGATTTATCTGTTCAGATTTTAAACTTAAATTTTCTATTTCTCTTTCCTCGCCTCCTTTTAACTTTTCCTCCCATAAAGCATCATCCGTTATCGCTTTTGAGAGAACTAGCGTAAGTTTTTGTTTTTTGAACTCCTCTTCGGAAGACGTTAATTCCACCTTCTTCATTGCAAATTCTTTTTCTATTTCCTGTAACTTTTTTTTTCCACCAACAAATCTATTCTCCTTTATCTCCAATTCCCTTTTCAGAATTGATATTTTCCACTTTATTTCAAAATTTTTTATCTTCTCCTCTATCACGAAAAGTTTTTGCTTTGTTTCATCGTATTGTGATGAGATATATAGTTGGCTTAAATCCTTCTCCCGACATGAGAGCTCTTTATGCTGTTCAAGAAATATCTCTGTCCATTTCTCGACCAGACTTTTAGCAAGTGCAGGGGAGTTCCCCTTAGCCTTCAACTCAATTAATGGGGCATATTTTATTTCACCTTTCGCTCCTGCTTTCTGCTCAACCACCTTCACAGTGAGCATCCTTTCCAAAGAGAAAACCGTTATTTTCTCTTTAAGGTTTAAACTTTCCTCTACCCTTTTTAATATACCCTTTGATTTTAGAAGGTCTCTATAAGTCTCTACTGAAAAGGTTGGAAGCGTAAATTCAGGCTTAAACCTTGGTGGAAGGATAATCAAAGTCACTGTTGACTCATAAATCTTAGGTAACACAAGAGAATAAATTATAGAACTGACACAAGCAACCAAAAAAATGACAATTATCGTCCACTTTCTCTTTAGCAAGATACCAATTATCTCTCTCAAATCTATCTCTTTCTCTTCCATCTAATTTTTATCATAATAAATATAAAAAGCTTGTCAAGAAAAAATGACCACAGGGGTGCGTATATATCCGGCATTGCTTTGGAGTGGGGCTGTCTAAAAAGCCCAATAATTGTGTCCTTTCCATACGGTCGCCCATACGGATCGTATGAAAGGATCCGTATGGATAGGTTTGCTGTTTTTTCAAGTAGCGTTTATACTCTCATTTCACATCGAGAAAAATCGGTATTGTAGTATTATCACTCATAAATTCCACCACTTCCATAACCTGTGTCCAGATTGCCTCGTTGCTATCTCTCACACCCATAGCAGCCGAGATGGAAAGTCCACTCGCCCATATCCCTTTGAAACTTGCTTCCTCAACAATTTTAGCGCTCAACCCATCATGTGCCTCAAGGATAAACTCTAATCTGTTAGATTGAAGCAGTTTCTTTGACTGTGTCGTTTTTCTCATAACTCATCCTCCAACCAAATTTTCTATTTAAATAATACATATTTTAAAATCCCTGGCAACCCCCCAATTTCGGAATAAGTCTCTAAATGCGAGTTTCAACATTTAAGTATTTCAAATACCCCATCACTTATTACTATCACAATATGATACCTGTATGGCAATTGAGGTGAGAGAATGTGGTGAAGAAGCAGACATTTCTTATCTTGCTTCTGTGGAAATAGGTTTTATCGAAGACTTGAAAAACAAAGGAGGAGATAATTTATAAGGTGGATAATTTGAATGATTGATATTATCTCAAAAAATTTCTTTTTACACTATTTATAAACAAACAGAAAAGGAGATTTGTCTTCACCAATAGATACACTATTGCATTTATGAATTTAGGATATTTTCTCTCGTAATGTTTTTTGTAAAAGATAAGATACGAATTTTGCATATAATAGATCAATTTCGAAGAGAGTATTTTTTTTGACGACTGTCCTTTTAAATGTATTATCTGTGCTTCAGGGTAGTAATATATATTCCATCCCCCCTCTTTAATTCGGTAGCACCAGTCCAGGTCTTCGCCATAAAAAAAATAATCTTCGTCCAGGCCCCCCACCCGCTTTATTGTTTCCCCTCTTACAACCATACAGGCTCCTGAAAGTGAATCGACTGTATGAGTCTCTTCCAGATTTATATATGTCAGAAAGTAGTGACCAAAAATTTTGTTTCGTGGAAATATTTTGTGAAGTCCTGCAAGTCTAGATATTGCCACCAATGGGGTAGGGAAACCTCTTCTGCACTGCGGTTGCAGAGTCATATTTTTATTCAATACTTTGGGACCTGAAGCACCCGTATCAGGATGTATGTCCATAAATCTCACAAGCAGACCCAGCGCATTGTTTACAAGTATGGTGTCGTTGTTGAGTATGGCTATATATCTACCTCTGCTTTTCCTCATTGCGAGATTGTTAGCTTTAGAGAATCCCAGATTTTCTTTATTCTCGATGATATGGACATCAGGGTATTCCTTTGTAAGGAAATTTACTGAACCATCTATTGAACCATTATCTGATACAAAAATTTCGTATTTTATACCCTTTGTCTTTTCGTATATCGAAGCCAGGCAATTTTCCAAATGCTGCTTTCCATTGTAATTTACTATTATTATCGAAAGATCTATATTACAAAGTTTCATACACTTTTACTGTTTCTTGTGCTGTTTTGAACCAGTCAAATTTTTTGGCTCTTTTAATCGCTTTTTCAGACAATTCCTTTTTTAAACTTTTATCCTTAAATAGATTCAATATGGCTGTTGCAATTTGATATTCATCTTCGGGCTTTATCAATATTCCAGCATCTCCAACTATTTCAGGAATGGAGGACACATTTGATGAGATAACAGGGCATCCACATGCCATGGCTTCCAATGGTGGGTGTCCAAACCCTTCATAGAGAGAGGGATACACAAACATTTCGCTCGCACTGTAAAAATAAGGGAGATATTTTTCTTTAATATATCCAGTGAATATCACATCTTTTTCCAAGTTGAGATTACGAACTGTCTCATATATTTTTTTAAATTTCCATCCTTCATTGCCTACGATTACAAGTTTCAAAGGAAAGTTCAAGTTTTTCTTTACTTTATCGTATGCTCTTATGAGAACAGGCACATTTTTTCTGGGTTCCAGTCTTCCTACAAATAAAATATACCTGTTTTTTATATTGAAAAAAGACCTGATAAATTTTTTCGCTCTCATTTTCTCGATGGGAATGAAATTTTCAGATACCCCAGAATATATTACTTTTATCTTTTCATCCGGGATTTTTAACATTCTAATTATGTCATTTTTTGTGCTCTCGGATACAGCAATGATTCTATCCGATTTTTTAGATGATATTCGAATCATTTTTTTGAAAAACAGGGATTTCTTTTTAAGATGTAATTCCGGTAGAAGGAAAAAAGACATATCATGGAATGATACCACTGATCTGGCTGGACAGAAGAGGGGCCGGGTGTAATGGGGAGAATGATATATGTCTATCTCGAGTCTCTTTATAAGGTTAGGTATCACAAAATGCTCGTGTTTCAGCCTCTCTGTAACATTTAATATCTTTAAAGGTATAATTTTGAAATTGTGGACATCTGTTTTTATAAAATCTTCCTTCTGGTTTTCCTTCACAAAAATAAAATATCTGTTTTTTTTGTCAACTTTGTACAGGTTTTTGATAAGGTTGTAAATGTAGTAGCCTGCTCCGGCTTTTTTATCCGGTATTGCAGTAGCATCAAATCCGATTCGCATCATGTTGCCTCTACTGATGAATGAGGAGCGCTTTTTTTTATCTCTACATCAATAAAAAATGAATTAATAACAAGTATCCAGAACCAGATAGCATCCTTATACCCCCCATAAAAAAATCCAGCGAAGAATAGGATTCCATAACAAATCAGAAAAAAAGTGATTTTTCTTTTCATACTTATACAGGTGCTCTCATCAATTTTTAATCTTGAAAGTCTAATTCTTGCACTCCTCAAAAATAAAGCTCCTAATACCCATATAGATAGATAAGAGAGAAGACCTAATAAGCCCAATTCTAAATAACTATTGACAAAATCTGCTTCAGGCGACCATGGTATTTTAAATCTCAGTATTTCAGCGGAAAGGGCGTTGACTACACTTGGATTACTTAAAAGCCCTCTCCCTCCATTTCTATATCCAAAACCGAACAATAATTTTGAAATACTTGTTGAAATGGTATAAAAACCTTGTCTAAAATAAGACAGGTGTCTAACAGAACCCGGATCTTCCAGGCTTGCTCTAATTTTAATTGCTTTGTAAATATCTCCTTCGACTACATAATGATTTATCCACAAAATTATGAAAGATGTCAATAACACTACTTGCACTATTTCAAAAACTCTGGTCGGTTTTATCTTGAATTTCATTTTGTATAAGATTCTCAGTGTATGAACTGAAAATGCAATAATTAAAATCATAATTAAAACAAAAAATGCAGCTCTGGAAAATGTCATAATGAATATTAAAAACATCAATGATAAAAAACATTTCTTCAATAAACTATTCTTCCAGATGAAAAATACCCCGACTATACCTATCAAACTCCAAACTCCAAGATATGCTGGATCCCAATGCAAACCGGTAGTTCTAATTACCGGATAAAAAGCAAAATTACTCCACGAATGTCCCGGGTCGATTTTTAGTAAATCATAAAATATAAGAGGATTTAAATCTATTCTAAACGAATACCAGAAAATTAACTGAGCTGTGGCATACAGAGATTGAATTATTATAGAACCTATGAAACCTTTTAAAAAATTCGAGGAAAATGCTACTTTTAAATCATCTGAAAGCAAGATTAATAGAGTGAAAAAACACAATAAGATTAGAAACTTAATGCTCCCTTTTAATGAAGCAAAAATCCAAACTGCTTCTGCACCATCTGCGATGGGTATAAAGCCTGATAATATAATAATGGCAAAATGGACCGTTAACACTAAATATAGAATTTTCAGATTTGAAGAAACTTGAATTGTCGTTCTACGTTTAAAACATACAAGAAATAGAACAAAAAGAAGGCTGTAATAAAAAAGATTGAACGGATAAAGGTGAACACCACTTACATCATATTTAAAAGCTTGAAATGTGCATGTTAATCCCAGTAAAAAGGATAATATGCTTACTAAATCTTTATCTTTAAAAAACCGCTTTTTTGCAAAGGAAAAACTATCTACTTGAGTTAGAAACATACCTTGCCCATCCTTTTAAGTAGAAAATCTCTTATTCCTAATCTTACATATTTGATACGGTCTTTATGACCACTGATTCCCCAGATAGAGAATTTTACCGCTATGGTAACAACCAGATAGACAAAAAAGATGTAATAGTATAATCTCGGTGCATATTTCTTTGTGAAGGAGAGGCGATTTCTATAACAGTAATATAAAACAGAAGGAGAATTTTTGCCGCCTACAGTAGAATGTGCCTTGTGATAAATTTTGCTTCTTGCTACATATTTTATCTTGAAATTGGCATCGGTAACCCTCCTGCAATAATCAGCATCTTCAAGGTATAAGAAATAGTCTTCAGAAAAAAGACCGACTCTTTTCATAACTTCTGCTTTTATCAACATACAGCACCCGGAAACAAAGGATACGAACCTGTCTTTATTCGATCTGTAGTAGTGAAAACCAGAACCTCTAATCCATGAGATATATCCACCGGCTGACCAGATCCTCCCCGGCTGGTTGTAGTAGTATATTGAAGGAGCGACGAGCCCTATTTTCGTATCTTTTTCAATCGTCTCAATTAGATGATAGAGAAAATCTTTTTCTACTACAGTATCATTGTTCAATAATAGGATGTATGGAGCACCCCTTTGCTTGGAGTAATCTATACCTATGTTGTTCCCAACTCCAAATCCTGAGTTCTCCTCATTTTCTATCAATGTTACATCAGGAAACTCTTTTTTCAATATAGAGACCGACTCGTCATTTGAATTATTATCAACTATTACAATTTCATAATGCTCATAGATCGATTTTTTTATAGAGTTTATGCATTCGATTGTATCATTATATCCATTATAATTCAAAATGATAATAAATATCAACGGTGGCTTTTTCATCTTCCAAACAGTATGTTATATTTCCAATCCACTCTTTTCTTCAAAACTATGTAAAATGTTCTTCCAATCCATATAAAAGGCGTGGTTAATCCGTAAAATAGTAAAACCATATGCATGCAATTAAACTTTACAGACCCTATCACAACATCTGGAATGAACCTATCTACTATTGCGGCAACTGTAATTACATTCATAATCTGGGGATAGATAAAAATGTCAAAAAAACTTTTAAATCTTCTTCCTGTTTCCGTTGTAAGTTGTTCAAGATTCGGTCTTTTTGATGACACCGAACCGCCTCTTTTGTAATATTCCCAGAGAATTGCCTTGTACTCGCAGGGTTCTATTATTTCATACAACACCGTGGATAAAGCTGCTGAGAATCCAAAGATGAAGACTTTCACATCGTAAAAAAGATTATAGACACCAAAACTCATACAGATGAAGATATATGGATGAATGATAAAATGTGAAAAATAGTCGAGGAATCTGCCTGTTATACTCGTAGACTTTCTATACCTTGCCACCTCACCGTCAACACAGTCAAAAATATACCACAACTGTAGCACCAGTGCACCTACAACTGAATGCCAGTAACTCCCTGATGTGAAGAATGCACCAGCGATTATTCCTATAAGGATGAATAGAAATGTAGTCTGATTACCACTTATGGGTGTGTTCAATAACAACTTTGTAAAATAGATTGAAACCTTTCTTGCGAAGATTCTTCCATAGAGACTATCTGTTTGATAAACAGGAAGTTGGCAGATTTCCCTCAGTTCCTTTATTGATTCTTTAACCACTACTCATTTCCTCCTTAAAAGTCTGAAGACTGCGTTTTTTTCTTCCGGAGTGAAGATATATACATACATAACTATAATATAAATTAAGACAAAACCCGTTGTCAATACAAAATTGTATCCCTTGAAATAATAGACCGCTACCCCAAAGGTTGCTGTCAGTAAAATTGTCTTTAAAAAACTCCAGTCAACGATGAATGAGTTGAGCAGTCTTTTTGTAATAAGAATATATACAACTGTTAAGATACTATTTGTTATTACTGTGGCTACTGATGCGCCTATGTTTCCATATTTAGGTATCAAGACTAAATTCAATCCAATATTGACTACTGATGCGACAAATACACTATACATCCTTAAAGACTGCCTGTTAGCCGAAGTTATGACCAATCCGTATGCAGAGCCAAAGAATCTGAGCACTAAAAGCCATGCGAGTATCTGGAAAATTAGAATAGATTTATCATAACCTGCACCGTATAATATGTGTATGATTTCATTCGAGAAGATAAACATAAATGCACTGAAAGGGATGCCTAAAACGAAGAGAATCTTGTTCATATGCCTTGCTTGATTTCTCAATGCATCTATCCCCTGTTTAAATAATCTCGAAAGAACAGGATAGAATGCGTTTATGATGACATCCGATATTATCAAACCCGCAAGAATAACCCTCATCGATGCCTGATAATAACCGACTTCAATATCTCCCTTCATAATGGATAACATAACCGTGTCAATCTGAAAATAAATCAGCCCAAAAATTGTGTGTAAACCGAAGGGAAATGCCTTGCGCAAAATATCTTTCTCATATATTCTATCGGGTTGGAGATTTATTTTGCCTATTTTCTTTTTGTAATATGCAGCAGATATACCGAAGGAGACCGCCCTCGATAGTAGATACGCAATCGATATTTGAAATATGTGGGGTTTTAACAATAAGGCAATAGTGACGAAAAAGAGCAGTAAAAGATTCTGAATGAAAGATATTACCGTTTCATATTCCATCTTTTCGATTCCTCTGAAGACAGAGTTGAAAAATGCTATGAATGAATATAAGACCACTACACAGGAGAATACATATACCACATCCTTTGTAATATCAGGATAGTTCATTAGATTTATTACTATACAGATTAAAGCTATCGTCAATGCAGAGAAGAAGAATTTGCAAAACAGGGCATTACCGACGAACTTATGTAGTATGCTTTTATCCCTTGCGATCTCTCTTATAGCCAGAGGACTAAATCCATAGTCGGCAAAGACAATGAACAATCCTGTAAAAGAGATAGCGAATGTCAACTTGCCAAAATCTTCCACACCCACTGCTCTTGCAATCAGTGCCCACAGTATCATATTTGCTGCAAAGCGTATTAGAGTTGATAAGAATAGAAAGAATGTATTCTTTGATATATTTTTAGCCTCGCTCATCTTGCGGATTGTTTGTAAAAACTCAGTAATTTTTTCTCGTATACCCTCCAGTTATACATCTTCTCAACTACTCTTCTCCCTTTCTTTCCTGCTGCGAGCCTAAATTGTAGGTTTGAGACGAATTTTAAAACAACTTTTAGAATCTCTGCTTTATTTAAAGGGTCAACACAGATTCCTACCCCATTACCCTCAATGAGTTCTTTTTTAAATGGGAAATTACTCGCTACGACGGGCAAAGATGATGCCATATATTCGAATATTTTGATCGGAGGTGCTTTTACATATCTTTCGAGCGGATGTCGCAGGCAAAATCCCAAATCTGCTCGATTCATAATTTTAGGAACATCCTCATGCAGTACCCATCCTGTATATTCAACTTTTTCTTCGATTTCATATTCTTTTATAAGTTGCTCATATCTATGCTTGACCCGCTTTGAGACAAAAGAACCATTCAAAATTAATTTGAAATTCTCACCCATCTTTTTCATTTTGTATACGATGTAGAGCATCTCCTCCAATCCACGATCTATTGAAATTCCACCCGAATAGATTCCTGTTACAACTTTTCCCACCTTTTGTTTTTTGTAGCAGAATATATCCAGAGGTGGATAGTGTCCTATTACTTCTATTGGAACTTTGTTCGTATATGATTTATATCTATTTGCCTTTTCTGTATCGGCACATATAATCCCATCTGCAATCTTTGCAAGATTTCTATCTGCAAATTTAAATATCTTGAAGAGAAATTTGTGCCGTTCAAATGGAATTTCAGGAAAGAACTCGTGAACATCGTAGATGATTCTGCTCGATGAGAAAAACTTGAGCAATACACCAAGATAGAAAGACCAACTTTCATGACAGTGATAGAAAGATGGTTTTTCTCTTAAAGCACACCAAAGGTATCTTAAAAGATTCAACGGTCCCAATAAGTTTGTTCTTTTAAAATCCCTGATTGCGATTTTTTCTCTTCTGGCTATCTCGAGCAGTCTGTTTGAATCTACAGTCTCATTTTTAAATCCGAATCCTCTATAGGGTAGTATTACGACTCCATAACCTGCCCTTACAAAACTTCTTGCTTGTTTGTAAAAGATTCTGTCATCGAAGGGTGAATGGTCTGTTGTCAGTATGCAAATTTTAGCCACGGATTACACGGATTATTACAAGATACTGAGAAGAAAATAAGAAAATGGTCATACGTCCCTTATGGGAAATTGTGAAACTGAATGGATAAATTTCCTAATTTCTATTTTCTGGTTATCCATCTTGTGGTTTCATTTTAGGATTATTTACATATTGCGCCATTCAGAGAATGGGCAGTTAAAAGGATATACCACCGGAGATTCTATGGCAGGAGCCGAGCTCTTCGTGTGATAGAAATGCATAATCAATGGAATACCCTTTGTAATAAATCCCTGCCCCTGCTGTCGGCTCTTGCTCATTGATACCCAATCTTAAAGAGACCAGTTCCCTATAGGAATATTCCACACCCCAATGATAGTCTGCACTCACTATACCAGAAGATAACTGTGATGACTTTCCCCTATATTCAAAGCGCAAATCCTGGTCAACTAAAAAGAGAAGTCTGTGATGCGAACCTATGTTGCAGACTGTGCTGACACCTGTTTTCACTGTAGGAGTGATTTTTTCTTTCCTTCCTGTGCTCCATGAGATGAAGGTAGTGGTCACATCCTGTATATTCATCCCTATGGTAAAAAAATCAAATGGTGTAAATAATACTCCTAAATCAACCCCAGACCCCCATGCAGTATAGTGTCCGATATTCCTTCTTATTACTTTCAGATTTACACCTACCGATAGGTTTTCCTTAATCTCTGTTCCATAGTTTAAAAGCAGAGCGTAGTCATTATTACTTACCCACTCTATCTTATCTTTATCGTAAATTAGAATCTCTCCAGGGTCCCACTCACCGTTTCCCTCACCTTCGTCAAGGGTGCCATCAACTCCATCCAATCCGTAGTCATAAAATTCTAACTCGGTTATGAATGGAATATCATCTACAGCGAGTCTCATCAGATTGAAACCTACAGCACTTTTCTTATGTGGATATACGAAGCAGAGACAGTCGTATTTCAAAAGACCCTCGAAAATTTCAGAGTGCATAAAGATACATTCTTTTTTGTCAATTCGGGGAGAACCTGCAGGATTCCAGTAAGGAGATGTGGCATCATTGGCAACGGAAACAAAGGCTCCACCCATTCCAAGTGGTCTTGCACCGACTCCTATACTTAAAAACTCTCCTGCATATTTCGTGGCACACGTTTTTGAATGAAAACCAAAAAGGAGTAATAATACTGCTTCAAGAACTATGTATCCCTTTTGTACCGTCATTTTTCAAAAACTAACATCTAATAACTATCTTTACTTTTTCTTATGTCTCATCTTCTTTCTTCTTTTTTTCAATTTGTGTTTTGATATCTTCTTTTTCTTTCTTTTACGTCCACAGGGCATAAGTTCTCTCCTTACTGTTTGACAGTGATTGCATCGTTATTGTGTAACCATATCCTTCAGTTCTTTTGAAGGTTTGAACACGGTTACCAATCTTGCAGGTATATTTACCGGTTCACCTGTCCTCGGATTTCTGGCGAGTTTGGCTTTTCTCTGTTTATTCACAAAAACACCAAAATTCCGTAGTTCGATGCGTTCGTTATCAGAAAGTGCCTTTTTAATCTCTTTGAATAGTTCGTTTACAATGATTTCTATATCTTTTCTCAAAAGACCTGTATTTGCTCCCATTCTCTTTACCAAATCTGCTTTATTCATATATACCTCCTTTCACTCATTTTATATGAAAAAATATTAAACTACTGTCAAGAGAAAAATGCAACCACAGAGACACGGAGAACACAGAGTAATGGGATTGCGGAGCCTGTTCCGAGCACATTCACTTCGTTCAGTGTAAACTCCGCGAGGAATCTCCGAATTTGCTTCGCCTCGCAATGACTTCGTACCTCGCATGGAGAGAATTGAGTGGTTTAATGTGATTGGAGTTTCTCCACTACTTCCTGTATTATCCACTCGGGTGTAGATGCACCTGCAGTTATTCCCACTTTTCCTCTCTTTAAAAACCACTTGTGCAATATCTCATCTGCGGTTTCTATCCAATAGGTATCCTTTACAATCTTCTTACATATATGGAATAAACGTGCTGTATTGGCACTGTTTTTGCCACCCACCACTAACATTACATCCACTCCTTTTGCAACTTTGATAGCATTATTCTGTCTGACACTCGTTGCCTCGCATATCGTATTGTAAATTCTTAACTCTTCCCCTTTCTTTAATAATTTTCCTACAATTGACTGGAAATTTTCAAAGGAAAATGTGGTCTGAACTACTATGCCAATTTTTTCGCAGAACGCTGTACACTTGATATCTTCTTCTTTACCAACTACTATCGAGTCATCACCAGCGAACCCAATAATACTCAATACTTCAGGATGGTCTGGTTCTCCAAGCACGACGACCTTATATCCAGTTTTTTTCAAAGATCTGGCATAACTCTGGACTTTTCTTACGAAAGGACAGGTGGCATCTACAATATCAAAACCTCTCTCCTTTGCTTCTTTAATCACATCAGGTCGAACACCGTGTGACCTAATTATGAGTTTGCCTATTTCAAGCGAGTCAAAGTTTTTGATCGTTTTTAGTCCCATTCCCTCGAGTTTTGCTACTACCTGAGGATTATGAATCAAGGGACCAAAACTGTAGACAGGTTTACTCGTATTCTTCAAAATCTTGTAGACGAGATTTACTGCCCTCTTTACGCCAAAACAGAATCCCGAATACTCTGCAATAATGATTTTCATAAATTAATAGGACGCAGATTTACGCAGATAACCGCAGATAATTTTCGCCACTAAGGCACAAAGCCACTAAGATTAAGGAATTTTTTTTTGTGTCCCTTCGGCTTCGCTCAAGACATGCTTTGAGTCTTTGTGGTTATTTCTTTATCTTCCATAATATTTAATCCTGTTCATCCTATCAAATATTTAAATCTGCGATTCTTTTCATTATCTCTTTACCCATTGCGTCGTAATCTCTGCCAAAACTATCTACACTGAATGGCAGACCAAAATGGATTATTATCCTTCTCTTTCTCAAAAGTATGTCTTTGATTTTTTCACTCGCGCCTTTAATCAAAACAGGAATAATAGGCACCTTTGCCATTCTTGCTATGAAACCTATACCAGGTTTTGCCGGCAGCAACTTACCTGTTTTGCTCCTTGTTCCTTCAGGAAAGATGACTACAACCTCACCTCTCTTCAATATCCCCAAAATTGTTTTGATAGCCTTCAAATCAGCCCCCTCACGTGTTAGTGGAACGGCATTAAAGGCTGTTATCAAGTAGGTAAAAAGTTTGTCCACTTCTTTAAATAAACCTTCTTTTGCAAGGTAATAGACCTCTCTTTTGGCCATAAGGCCTACAAGTGGAGGGTCGAGGTAGGAGATATGGTTTGATGCAAGTATACAACCGCCCTTTTTAGGGATATTCCTCTGTCCAACAATCTTCACCCTAAAAAACCACTTCGCAGGTAGATAAAGAATACAACATGCAATTTTCCACCTTAATTTCATACTCTTTTCAAGCTTTCGATAATTTCTAATACCTTTTTTACCTGTTCTTCAATCGTCAAATTCGTAGTATCGAGTATCACTGCCCCCTCTGGTATTGAGAGTGGACTATGTTGCCTTTTACTGTCGAGGTCATCCCTTGCTTGAAGCTGTCTTTTCACATTTTCGTATGTTATGTTTACCCCATTAGATTGCAACTCTAGCATTCTCCTTTTCGCGCGAACATCAAGAGAGGCATCTATATAGATCTTAACATCCGCATCTGGAAAGACCACCGTTCCAATATCACGCCCCTCGCAAACTACATTTCGACCTTTACTTATCTTTCTCTGGAGGATAACCATCCTTTTTCTCACTTCAGGATATGAGGAGACTAAGGAGACATTCTCATCCACTGAAGGTTTTCTAATCTCTTCGGTCACATCTTTTCCATTCAAATACAACCTGGCATTTTTGAAAGATATATCGGTTTTTAAAGCAAGTCTGCTCAGTTCATTTCCGTTTTCCATATCCACACTGTTTTCAATTGCCTTTAAGGTAAGGGCTCGGTAAGTTGCACCTGTGTCGAGGTAAATATACTCCAATCTACTTGCAACTTCTTTAGCTGTGGTGCTCTTTCCTGACGCAGCAGGACCATCAATAGCAATTACCATCACACCCTAATATGTCCTATTTCTGGCAAAAAGTCAAGAAAAAAAGAAACCATACCTAAAATCTTAATACTCGGTCAGCCTCTTGACGGTTTCTGTGGTTGCGATTTTTGCTTGACAAGTTTTGAAAAATTTGGGATTGTAATAAAATAATGCATAGATTCAAAAGGTCTGCCAGGGTTAGCGATCTCCTGCATTCTACAATTGCAGAGATAGTTGAAGAGGATTTAAAAGACCCCAGAATAGGTTTCGTAACGATAACAGGGGTCTCCGTGAGTGATGATCTGAAAAATGCCCAGGTCTATTTTTCCTGTCTTGGTTCGGAGGAAGATAAAATAAGAAGTGAAGAAGGATTGAATGCGTCTACAGGTTATATTAAAAAGTTGATTGGAGAAAGAACTTCCCTCAAATATCTTCCCACAATAAAATTTATATTCGACCGCTCGATAGAAAAATCGCTGCACATTCAGGAATTATTAAATGGAGTTAAAGATGAAAAGACTTAAAGAGATAATAAATATACTTGAAGACAATAATGATTTTCTCATACTCTCTCACAAAGACCCTGATGGTGACTCAATTGGTTCACAACTTGCCTTATATTCATTCCTGAAAGAACTTGGAAAGTCGCCTTATATTCTGAATCAGGATGAGGTTCCACGAAAATATCGTTTTTTAAAAAATTACAATAGAATAAAACACAATCTTCCCGGAGGATTTCGTTACTCCGTAGTAATTTTTTTAGATTCTCCGACAATTGAACGTGTAGGAGATGTGAGAAAATTGGTCGATTTGAATAAGTTGATAGTAAATATAGACCACCATCCGAGTAATTCTTATTTCGGCAACTGCCTCTTTGTAGACCCAAATTCAAGTTCTACTGCAGAGATAATTTATAGGCTCATACTGGAGATGGGGATAAAGATAGGAAAAGAGAGAGCGGCCAGTCTCTATGCGGGCATACTGACAGACACAGGTAGATTCAGATACCCCAATACTACTCCGCGTTCATTCTTCATCTCGGCTGAATTGATTAAAGAAGGAATAGACCCCTCATTCATCGCAGAAGAGGTGTATTCCAAAAAAAGCCCACAGGAGTTAAAACTTCTTGGAATGGTTCTTTCGACATTCACCATCTCCGATGGCGTTGGTATAATCGATTTGACAAAGGAGATGCTCCAATCCATAGAAAAGAAATCGCTTGATACTGAAGGACTTGCAGATTATGTGCTTACAGTGGAAGGGATAAAGATTGGACTTTTGTTTAAAGAACAGAACGATGGAAAGGTCAAAGTGAGTTTACGCTCCAAGGGGAATGGGGTAAATGTTTCAGATCTGGCAGCAAATTTTGGAGGAGGAGGACACGAAACCGCAGCAGGTTGTGTGCTTGAATGCAGCATTAAGGAAGCAAAAAATAGAATTCTATCGTTAATTGGAAAGAGGTTGGGGAGGAAGTTATGACTAGAGGAATGAAGTGGAAGATATTTTTAATTATTGTTGTTTTTGTTATTGCCGTATGGCAACTCTACCCATCAATCCGTCTTTCACAACTGAGTGAATCCGAAAGAGAAAGTATGGATAAGGATAAGATTCTGAAACTCGAGAAAAAATCTTTTCACCTCGGTTTAGACCTGCAGGGTGGAATGTATTTAGTATTAGAGGTAGACAGAACTAAATTGAAAGAGACTGAAGTGAAGGATGCAAGAGACAGGGCGTTGGAGATAATCAGAAACAGAATTGACCAGTTTGGTGTATATGAACCCTCGATTCAACCACAGGGTAAGGATAGAATTGTCATCCAACTGCCCGGCGTTGATAGAGAGAGAGCGAAAAGTTTGATAGGAAGAACCGCCCAGCTCGAATTCAAACTCGTTGCTGAAGATAAAGAGATTAAGCGAGTATTCGATAAGATTGATAGCTTCATTTATGAGCAAGAGAAAACGGTCAAAGATACCTTTGAAGTTGTATCCGCCCCTTTTTACTCCTCTTTGATTCGGGTGAGAGGAGGGGATATTGGAGTCGCAGAGGAAAAATTATCGAAGGTGAAAGAAATGTTGAAACTGGTAGAGGAAGAAAAAATCATTCCAGACGATATGGAAATCAGATGGGGTTCAAAAGAGGAGGGAAAAGGATATGTATATCAACCTCTATTTCTTCTGAAGAAAGAGGCGGAACTTACAGGAGGAGCCATTGCCGATGCGAGGGTAGACATAGGTGCAGAAGCAACCAGACCAAATGCCTCTTATGTGAGTTTAACGATGACAAGAAATGCGAGGAAGAAGTTTGCTGCCGTTACAGGTGCGAATGTCGACAGAAGATTAGCAATAGTGCTTGATGGGGTAGTTAAATCCGCACCGGTTATCAGAGAGAAAATCCGGGGCGGAAGGTCACAGATAACAGGTGATTTCACAATAGAAGAAGCTAAAGACCTTGCCATCATATTGAAAGCAGGGGCACTGCCAGCACCGGTGAATATTATAGAGGAGAGAAATGTCGGACCATCTCTGGGGGCAGATTCCATAAATAAAGGGATACGCGCGATAATATGGGGTGGGATTGCCGTGCTGGTCTTTATGCTTATCTATTATAGTTTCTCGGGAAGCATTGCTGACCTTGCACTTGTGTTGAATTTAGTACTATTACTCGCCTTTCTATCAGGCATCCGTGCAACACTTACACTGCCGGGATTGGCAGGCATACTCCTCACAGTCGGTCTGGCAGTAGATGCGAATGTCTTAATATTCGAAAGAATAAGGGAGGAATTGAGGGTAGGAAAGACGGTCAGGGCGGCAATCGACGCAGGTTATGCCAGAGCATTCAGAACTATACTGGATGCAAATCTTACCACCCTCCTCGCAGCAATAATACTGTACTGGTTCGGAACGGGTCCTGTAAGAGGTTTTGCAATCACTTTAAGTATAGGAATATGTGCAAGTTTCTTCACTGCGATAGTTATGACGAGAGTAGTTTTCGATTTAATTACTTTAAAATTCAAACCTAAAAGATTGAGGATATAATAGTTCATCCATTTGAAAATATGGACGCAGATGAGCGCAGATTCCCAGGATTTTAAATATAAAGATATAATCGAGAAAATTATGAGATTGCGTTGTCGTTTTCGCTCCTCGCCCGTTAGATAATTTTTGTCAATGTCAGATATTGCTAATATATTAGCAATATCTGACGGGGCGAGCAATGACATTGTCGGACAGCCTAAGGAAACCCGACCTAATGATTTCTGCGTCCTACAAAAATGAAGACAAATTTGAAAGGGATCAAAGACCTCGACGATTTCATCGTATCTATTGGGGAAAAACCTTACAGGGCAAATCAGATATGGAAGTGGCTGTGGCTGAAAGGGGTAGCCGATTTCGATTCTATGACGGATATATCAAAATCTACACGAACAAAATTGGACGAACTATGCTATATAGGAAAATTAGAACTTGCAGATAGAAGAAAATCGAAAATCGATGGGTCTGAAAAGTTTTTGTTCGTTTTAAAAGATGGCAGTAAGATTGAATCTGTACTTATTCCAGACAGAAGGAGGACTACGGTGTGCATCTCCACCCAGGTAGGATGCTCGCTCTCGTGCACTTTTTGTGCAACCGGAGAGATGGACTATACCAGAGATTTGAAGTGGTGGGAGATAGCAGACCAGATAGTTCAGATTAAAAAATTGACTCATTCAAAAATTACGAATGTGGTTATGATGGGAATGGGGGAACCATTCTTGAACTATGATGAGGTGATATCTTCTGCGAGATTTATAAACAAAAAGTTGCAGATTGGAGCGAGAAAAATAGCCATCTCCACTGCTGGCATCGTTCCAGGGATACGGAAATTTGCTGCAGAGCCAGAACAGTTCAAACTCGCAATATCATTAAACTCTACATCTGATAGACATAGGGAGGTTCTGATGCCTATAAATAGAAAGTATCCAATTGTGGATTTAATCAAGGCGGTGAGATATTATACAAGAAAGAAGCGAAAGAAGGTTACTTTTGAATATGTGCTTATAAGAGACATTAACGATTCCCCAGATGACGCCCTTTCTCTGGCGAAGTTATTAAAGGGCATTCCCTGTAAGATCAATTTAATACCATACAATCGGATCGGGAAAGCAGGGTTTGAACCACCATCAAAAAAGTGTGTCGAAAGGTTTAGAAATACTCTATACAAACTTTGTCCAACCACTACGATAAGGGAGAGCAGGGGCAGTGATATAAAAGCAGCCTGTGGACAATTAAAAACAGAAAGCAGGTGATCTGTGCATCATAGATATTCATTTAGCACTTGCAAAGAGTGTTTGGGCTATCAATCCAGCGATAGGCGGAAAGAAGAATGTACTTGCAATACGAATGAGCGTAAACTTCCAACCCAATATCCCTACTTCCATCGGTAATCGGCTAACTGCCCATAATGACCACCCTGTCAAAAATGCGACGAGAGTTCCTACGCTGGCACCAGAGCGCAGGAGTCCGGCGGCGATGGGTAAACTGACAAAAGGTCCTCCATGAACAAAACCACCTGCAACCGTACCGATAAATATCCCGCGTAAACCAGACTCCGTCCCAATCCATTTCGATAATAGTTCTTTAGGAAGAAGAATTTGAACCATACCAGCTATGATAAACGCAAAAACCAGTAATGGTAAGATTTGAACTATCATACTAAGTGCTGATTTCATCCCACTGATATGCTGCCCTTCTCCTTTGTAGTATCCTATCAAAAAAAGAATAATTGCAAGTAGCCCCATTATTATTGTTGGAATTAACATAGTTGAACCCCTCCTTTTTTTATTCATTCCAGATTATGAAATCCTCAGTTAAAAAGAATTTCAGTATTTTTTTCAAGCTCTTTTTATTCGCCCCGCACTTATGCATAAGTGCGGGGTTCGTGGTTAATGGATTATTCGAGTTCATCTTAAAATTTTATCGTCAGGGATGCCCGTTCACTGCTGCCTAAAAATCCATAGGAAAAGTGGACTACATCTATCACTAACTGACCCAGCCCTTTCAATTCTGTCTCCGTTCCCACCCCGAGTGAGAAACCGCTCCACTCACCCAGATGGTAACCTGTCTTATAGCCCATCCTTATCGATAGGTGCGAAATTTTCGATTCCATAGCCCTGGGGAATTTGAATTTGAACTCGCCTCCGAAAGAGAGTGTCGGTTCCACATCTAAATGGGCAGAGAGGTCTGTGGCGAGAATCAAGTGGTGTTTCCACATAGGTAACTTGAAGGCTATCCCTCCCCTTAGATTTGTTGGAGCACGGTCCCATTTATCTATAAATTTTATTCCTGGTCCAAGATGTCTGATGACTGCGCCTGCAAATATATATTCGTGTATCCGGCTCAACAGACCACAATCAAAAGTTACTGTACTCGCTGTTTCTTCTTCTAATTTGCTGCGGATTAACTTGCAACTGCCTCCCACCTGTAATCTCTCAAATAGTTTGACGGCATATCCTCCTGTTATGGCGAGGTCATAGTTTGTAAAATTGCCCTCTTCCTGCCCGAGTTCATTCCGTCTCGTATCTTTGGTAGTGAGATATGCCACCCCAAGGGCAAAATTACCCCTGTTTCTCGTAGGTATGACGAGTGCACCTGCTGTGTAGGATACCTCATAAAATAAGGTCATAAAGGTTGCAGAGATCTCAAAGTTAGGCACCTCTCTCAGACCAGCTGGGTTCCAGTAGAGTCCGTTCGCATCGTCTGAAACTGCTGTATATGCCTCACCCATCGCCACAGGTCTTGAGCCTATCCCCAATTTTAAAAATTGTGAACCCGTTGTTCCGGGATTCCAAGCAAAGACGGGAGTAGTGAGAAGACAGAACCACAGGATTATAAAGATTTTTTTCATTTTTTCAATGTATGAATGTAATCTTTCCTCTATTTCTCTCTCCTTCTGTCTCTATGATGTAGAAATACAAACCGCTTGCGACCTCACCACCATTATCATTTTTACAATTCCAGAGTGCTTGCCTTACGAATCGATCTATCTCATCGGGTTCCTTATCTAATACTCTCACCTTTTCACCCGCAAGGTTGAATATTGTAACTTTAAAATGGGGATATTTATTCACCAATTCTTCTTCATCGGTTGGTATATAACAGATTATGGTTCTGCCATTTTTACAGGGATTAGGAAAGTTATACACCCTTCCAAATAGAACCGGCCCAACTCTTAAAGTTGCGGTCATAATATGAGCGGAAGCACTTATATATGTGACAGAAACGCCTGTGGCTGTTCCATCCCATAAGGCACTGGATGGTATTGATGAATTTGAAAACCCCCCTCCGCTGCTCTTCCACATATCGCTCGCCTCTCCAATAGTCGTTGTAGATGAATTTGTATCTGCCTGCATCACACACGCCAATCTTCTGTTCGCATCGTTATTGTCAGTTTGGCTTTCATCTATATGCCATATTAAAAGTCCTGAACCTGGTAGCGATGCATCGAATCCAATTTGCTGGCGATTTTCTATCAGGAAATACTCCCCGGTGTCAGGTGATTGAGAACTCCAGTCGTTTCCTCCTGGATTGGAAAGTAATCTGTATATCTTTGACTCATTTTCTACAGCGGGTATCCGGGCATTTGGTATCCAGGTTGCATTACCTCTTTCCACAGGGGTCGGTTCGACCCATCCAAAGAGGTATCTCAACCAGGCTGATATATGGGCAGGTGAGCTTCCAGGAGGGGAGCCGTTCCATGAACCTTTATCCATCAGACAGAATCTTCCCACAACATAACTACCTGAGCTGGTATTATACAGATCCGGTGCACCGAGCACATGGCAGAACTCGTGGCAGAACACACCAACCGATACTAAACTATTGTTCTCCATCCTTTCGGGCTCCATCGAATAGACATCCACATATACACCATCATTCGTAAGATAGGGGCCACCAAGATATCCAAGCGATGGGTCAGAGAGTTGCCATTTATGTGACCATACATCATCTTTACTTCCTGTCTCTTCTGCACCCGGTCCAGAATGGACCACAAAAATGGCATCCACATATCCATCATCATCGTTATCATACTCGCTAAAATCTACAGGTCCGTCAGCGAGTTTAACGGCATCCTCAACCAGTTTTTGAACATTATTTGGATATTGATTTTCAATCCCATATCCACCTGCAACATAATAGGAGTAGTTATATGGTGCTCGATACCATCCCCTCGCCTCCCCATTTACAGTTAAACTATCGTATGAAACCTCACTGTAATAATCTTTTAGGGAATTATTATTGGTTGAAAATAGAAGGTTTTGAAACTGGCTCGATTGGTGTATATGGATGTTATCGGAGAAATCGATGAGGAGGACTATTGCTCGTTTTTCCCCAGAAATTGGTGCTTTGGTTAGTTCTGCTCTATTCATAAGGACAGGAAATTTCGGCATAGGGCCCTTCGATGGTCTGCCTGGCATCGGGGGCATAAGAAAAAGACTGAAAAAAAGATATGAAATCAGCGTATTCACTGTTTAATAAACACCATCTTCTTT
>JAUXAN010000061.1 GCA_030619885.1 bacterium | reverse complement strand
AAGTTAAACATCCGTTTAAAAAGTAGGCTAATATTATATTTAAAATAGAACTTGACTTGAAACACGAAAAAATGCGGCAACTTTTTGGTTTACAATAAGTTAACCTAATTTTTTGCATAAAATTCGGGAAAGCGTCAAAATTAACCACAGATCGACACAAATTAACACAGACTAAAGCACAGGAGGAAAAGGAAAGTAGCTCACCCCATTTTTTATTCCTTCTTTTATCTCCTCCTCTGTATAGACTAATGGCTCTATAGGTGGTAAATCATGCCACAGATCTCGCTTCTCCCACGAATACAAAAGAGAAATGACTTCCTGAATTCTATCAATCAGATTGGCTTTTGTATTCTTTAATATCAACAAATCGACATCACTCCCTTTTATGTTTTTTCCGTGGGCCATAGAACCAAATAGAATAATTTTCAGAGGTTCGTACTCCTTCAATCTCTCCAAAATATATTTTGTGATCTTTTTATCCACAAGTCTATAATATAAAATAAATGACTTGTTGTCAATACTAATCCACGGAGTAACCACTGGATTGTAAATAATATCGAGAGAAGAAGATGGAGATGAAGGGAAAGTCACTCGTATCTTAACGCTTCTATTGGGTTCAGTTTTGCTGCCTTCAATGATGGGAAGATCCCAAAGAAAAGTCCAACGCCACAGGAGAATCCAATGCCTAAAAGGACAGACCATATCGGTATCGTGGACGGAATCCTGGAAAACGATGAGATGACCTTTGCAACGGTGAAACCAAGTATTATCCCTATAACCCCTCCCACACTGCTTATGCCCATCGCCTCTATCAGGAACTGCCACAGTATATCCTTCTTCCTCGCACCGATTGCCTTTCTTATCCCTATCTCCCTCGTTCTTTCAGTAACGGAGACGAGCATTATATTCATAATTCCGATACCGCCGATTATCAGAGAGAGTGATGTGACGCCGAGCATCACTGCAAAAGCAGCGCCTGTAAGTTTGTTATACATATCCATAAGTAAATCCTGTGTGTTTATTGAAAAATCGTCCTCCTTGCCATAGCCCACCTTCCTTCTCATTCTCAACACACCCCTTATCTGGTCTATTGCCTTCTCCTTTTCACCCTTTGGCACAACCATAATGCTTATTGACCTCCGTTTACCAAAGATTTTGTGAAAGGAAGATATAGGTATAACGACTATATTATCCATACTCGAACCGAAAATTTTCCCTTTCTTCTCCAATATTCCTACCACCTGAAACTTATTTCCCGCAACTTTGATTTTATTGCCAATGGGGTCTGTTTTTTCAAATAGATTTTCCACTATCTCATCCCCGATTATACACACGAATTTACGACGGCGAACATCGAAATTGGTCAGAAATCTCCCATACTCAACAAAGTGTCCCTCTATATCCTGCCACAGTGGCCCAGTTCCTACTATTTGAACCCCCTCCCTATTTTTGTCTCTGTATTTTACTGTTGTGCGTCTATAGGTGGATGGGACGACTTCCTTCACTTCGCTGCACAGTCTTGCGATAGCATCCGCATCTGCAATTTCAAGGTTCTTTCTGCCTCTAAATTTCCACCAATCACCTCCTGTATGTACCCATGAATATTTCTGGACATAGATGATATTGCTTCCTATGGCAGAGAGTTCGCCTTTTATCTTTTTATTGAGGCCTGTTATTAGTGAGACGACAGCGATGACGGTCATAACCCCTATTGTGATGCCAAGAGTGGTTAGAACTGAACGAAGTTTATGGGTATACACAGCATCGAATGCCAGATATACACTCTCTTTTATATTCATCTTATCGATCCATCTTTTATGTGAACTATTCTCTCCGCCCTCTTTGCTACATACCTCTCATGAGTCACTACGATTAAGGTATTGCCTTCTCTATATATCTCATCGAATAAGGTCAAGATTTCTTCTCCTGTCTTGCTGTCCAGATTTCCTGTTGGCTCATCTGCGAGTATTAAAGATGGATTTATGACAATAGCCCTCGCAATTGCCACCCTCTGGCGTTCACCACCTGAGAGCTGGTTCGGATGATGATTTATTCGGTCACCAAGTCCCACATTCTCCAATACTGAAATAGACTTTCTCTTTCTCTCTTTAGAAGGAAGACCCCTATAGATTAGAGGCAATTCCACATTGTGCAAAACCGATGCCCTGGAGAGAAGATTGAATGTCTGAAAAATAAAACCGATCTCTCTGTTCCTTATTGTGGCAAGTCTTTCTTCTGAAAGAGAGGTCACATCCATACCCTTTAACCGATATTTCCCTGAAGTTGGTGTATCGAGACAGCCGAGGATATGCATCAGTGTAGATTTGCCAGAGCCTGAATGACCCATAACACTCACATACTCTCCCTGTCTTACATTCAAATTAACGCTTCGAAGTGCATGGATTTCGACCGTCCCGATTTTATAAGTACGGGTTATATCTTTCGCCTCTATAAGGTTCATATTTTTCTTTACAACCATCTTTTGACAATGGAACAGGCATGCCTGTTCCCTACATTTCTTCTTCTTTTCTTCTTATGGTTTACTCTGTGTTCTCTGTCGTACGACCCGTAGGGGTGGTTTCTTTTTTCTCAATAATTTTTACCGGTGTCCCACTTTTCAAATCGCTCAATGTTTTGTAACTACCTGAAACGACTTTTTCTCCTTCACTTAAACCTTCGGTTATTTCAACAAATTTTTCTGTTGATATACCGGTAGTGACCAGAGTTAATTCAGCTTTACCATCTCTTACGACGAATACCCCTTCTTTTTTCTCCCTCACTACCACACTCTGGATAGGAACTCTAATCCCATCGTTTTTAAACTCTGTTATTATTTCGGATGTAGCGGACATATTCGGTCTTAAACCCTCAATACTATCAACTATCTCCACCTTCACTTTAAAATTTGTCACCTCTTCATAGGTACCTGTACGTTCTGTTACACCTGCAGATGAAATTTCAATCACCCTGCCTTTGAATGTGGTATCTGGATAGGCATCTATACTGATTTCAGCCTCATTCTCCTCCTTTATACTCACCACATCAGACTCGTCTACCTCACACTCAACCACCATCTTTCTCATATCACCAATGATCATCAGCACGGTTCCTGGATTGTTCATAGTTCCTGTAACTACTATCTCCCCTTCCTCCACATTCAATTCAGTCACGACGCCTTCTATGGGTGATACAATCTGCGTCTTGTGCAACTCATCTTTTGCCCCCTCTACAGATGCCTTCGCCTGTTCTACCTGGGTCTCTGCTATCTCATACTCTGTCTTAATAGAGAGAAATTCTTCATTAGAGATAAGTCCCTGCTTAAAGAGTTTTTCTTTTCGGTTGTATGTTATCTTTTTAAAATTCAAATTTGACAACGCCGATTTCAAACCCGATTCTGCTTTTTTGAGTATCGATTCCTGGTCTTTAGAATCGAGTCGTGCAACTATTTCATTAGGCTTTACCCTACTTCCCTCTTTCACTTTTAATGCAACAATCTTCCCTGGTATGTCTGAACTGATCTTAACCTCAATGAACGGTTTAACCCTGCCAGGCGCAGAAACTTTGGCTTCAATCTCTCCCCTTTCTACCTCCGCCACTTCTACACTTACTCTTTTTTCTCCCTTGAAAACATTAACTAAAACGATGATTATAATAAAAGCGATGATTCCAGATATAATGAATAATCTCTTTTTCTTCATACCTTCCTCCCTAAACACTTAACCACAGTCACCGAGTTGAAAGAATCAACTTACCTCTTCTGCGAACTTTGCGGCTCAATCTTCGCCAACCACTACCTTTAACCTCTCCCATGCGAGTTTATAGTCGTAGAGCGCCTCTATGCTCCAAGACTCTGCCTGCAGTTGTGCAACCTCAGCATCTATCAGTTCGAGGATTGAGGCTGCACCGAGTGCATACCTCTCCTTTGCAGCTCTGTAACTCTCTTCAGCCAGTTCACGGCTCTCACTTGTTAGATTCATCCTCTCTTCTGCTTCCTCTATAGTAAGACAGCATTCTCTTATCTGCATCAAAACAGACGCCTCAACATTCTGATTGTTATAATTGGCTTTTCTCAATTCAGAAAGTGCCTTCTGCACTCCCGAAGGTCTTTGAAAAGATGTGAAGATTGGTAAACTGACATTTATTCCATAACTCCAGGTCTTCCTCGAACTATCCCATATCTCTTTGCTTTTTGGGAAATCCTCGCCTTCTACTCCATACCTTGCAGAAATAGATATACTCGGCAGATATTCTCCAAATGCAGAATAGAGAGCAATACGGGCAAGTGAAACTCCGGCGGTAGATTGGAGTATATCAGGATTCTTTCTTGTAGCTATTTCCATTAACGAGTCTATGTCCGGTATGGGTTGGGCATCTACCAAAGAATCCTCTGCGACATATATGCTTGAATCTGGAGGAAAACCAATAGTATTGCAGAGCATCGATTGAGACAATTTTACACTTTTGGTAGCAGTTAATAAGCCAAGTTTATTCTCTAAAAAATTCACCTTTGCTTTAAGCATATCCGCCCGAGATGCAGAACCGAGTTTATATAACTCCTCCGTCTTGTCCAAATTCTGTTCGCTTTCTTTCAACGCCTTTTCTGCCACACGGAGTAGTTTTCTCGCCTTGAGTAGATTATAATAATCCCCTTTCACTTCGAGAATGATGTCGGATTTCTTCTTTGTATAAAGAAGCCTTTCCACATCCCTTTCTGCTTTGCTCTGTGCCGCATAGTTAAGGGTGCTCACATCGAAGACTGTCTGATGCAGACTTAAACTCGTGGTATATGATTTGCCTTCCCATGTATAATATTCGCCGGATGCTGAATGGAATTGTGATTCTGATTTATTGTAACCACTATAGAGAGAAACAGAAGGGAGGAAATCCGACCATCTGCTTCTGAAATTAGCAGAAGCAGATTTCACATCCTCTTCTTTACTTTTGAGGCTGAGATTTTTCTCCAAAGCGATTCTGACGCAATCCTGGAGTGACAGTTTCGAAGTTGTTCCCTGTTCAGAATTGGAATTCAGGAGACAGAAAGTACAACTGATGATTAAAAATAATTTCATACTATCTTATTAAAAAAAAAAAAGTTCGATGTCAAGAGAAAAGCACGGAGCGGGGAACTCTTCCAAAGCAGAGCCTTACATGTCATACGACTATACACCTTAGTGACCCATAACATTAGACGAAATTTCATCTCAAAAGGTTGCCTTACATCATACGACTATACACCCTGATGACCCATTTTTTTCTGCCAATTGGCAATATTTTTCTTAACAAAATTTTTGAATATGTTATTATAATAATGAAAATGAACGGGAAGATTGGGTAACGTACCGCATTACCTATGGTGGGATAGAGGTGGAAATTTAAAAAGGAGGTGGAAAAGATAGGAAAGATTAGGTAAGGGCAACCCTTGTCATTCCGCAGGATGCTGCGCAACGGCTCTGTGAGTGGTTGCCCAGGCGGTAAAAAAAATAAAAAAGGAGGTTAAGATGTGTAAGACGCTGATTATTCTGGGCTTCTTTGTTTTGGGCACCTCAGGATTTGCCCAAATTTATGAGGAGTATTTCACTGATGGAAACCTTACTCTGAACTGGTTTGACGCATGGGGAACTGGAGACAATATAACTGTTAGCTCCTTTCCTGGTAATCCCAGTGGTGATGGATGGGTTGGCAACCTGACAAACGCTGCTTCCTATGTAGCTACGGCTCTTGCTGGTACACTTAACCTTACCGATTATTCCATCTATGCCAATGTTTATTTCACAGTTACACCTGTTGGTCTGGGCCCTTATCAGGGTATAGTTGCAAGGTGGGATACTACTAATAATAAATATTACTCTCTGATTACAGATTTTGACAGCGATGAGAAGATAAGGTTAGCTGCCTGTGTGGGAGCTAGCGTAACTCCATTAAAAGTATGGATAGGAGATAGTATTCCTGGAGGTGTCCCAGGTACGAGTGGATGGCACGAGATTGGTATCAAGATGATAGGTGATAGTATCTGGGCATACTATGACGGCAATTTGCTTTCTGGATCTCCATTTATTAATACAACTTCATCCTCTGGTTTCTTTGGTGTCTATGTGTTCCGTATGGCGGGTGTTGACTCCATTATCTGTGATGACATAATAGTGTATGAAGAGGCGGTAGGAATAGAAGAGATGAGTGAGGATAGTCCTGCAGCAAATATATTGCTAAAGGCTGCTCCAACTCCATTTGCAACAGAGATGGATATACATTATCTTATTCCCAGGAACACATACCTCACATTGAAGGTATATAACATACTGGGACAAGAAGTGGCAACTTTGGCTCAGGGTTATGAGAGGGCGGGTTCCTACAGGAAGAGATGGAATGGATGTGATAATAACGGCGCCAAACTCACAAATGGAATCTACTTTATCCATATGTCAACAGACTATGACAATAAACTGGTGAAAGAGTATACTTCTCAAGTAAAAGTGGTGCTCAAGAAGGGGCTCGCTTCCAGACGAGCCCCCACCTTGAGACAGGAGGTAAGATGAAAGAGTATATGATTGGTCCATTTCTCGGAATTATGCTTTCTCTTATTCTCGGTTGTAGTGCACAGGAAGAGAATATCCATAAAGGGAAAATCAATTATTGGAAAGGAGATACCTTTATCCAGCCCAATATAGATGTGTCAGAGTATGAAGCAGGAATAATAAGGGCAAAGGTAGATGGCAAGTGGCAGAAGTTTAAAATAAGGAGTTTACCAGACGGGTTTATGGAGTGGCGGATTTCATCAAGTATTAAGGGACTCGAGGATATGAGAAAAGGGAAAATGCCAGGCATCTCAGGTGGTGGTTCACACTTTGGAGCAGTTGCTACCTATGGTGGGCACAGACTTGACACTGAATTTTCTATAAACAATGCCTTCAAGGGTATCGGAGTTGTACCAAAAAAGGAGAAAATCAAAGAGGCTATACGGAAACTTGAATTCACATGGGACTCTTCTATGGAGGAAAAACTTGGTGTTCTCAAAGGATTCTATGAAGAGAAAGACTTTAGAGACAGAACAAAGCTGACCAGTTTAGAACTCTATACGAGAAAAGACTTTGAAACGCACACATTTCTTAATATTATGGCAAATCCATCGGTATCTATAGTCTTTCTTGATATTCCCAGTTATGAAGTGAGGGCAATCTGCCAACTTGTCCACCCCAAAGATAAGACCGCTTCAGAGGAAGAGAAGGACATCCTCAAGTATGTGAACCTTGTGCACGACTATTTTCATGGCAAATCTCCCCGTCAGTCTATTTGTATGATATTTCATGTGAATCAGGTCTTCGACAACTCACCAAGGGCAAGGGGAGTGAGGGTGACACCATAAATAAATGTTGTGAGGAGTAATAATGGGCAGGAAAGGATTAAAATGTTTATTACTTATATTACTTATTTTTGTTGCCACTTATATGAGTCTGGTGGCAGTTTATAGGTTGGGCACTATACCGACTCCCATTATTGGGTTTTTATTGCTGATTTTAGGGATTGGTTTCTTGTTTCGCTCAAAAAATATTTCAGATGAGCAGAAAGGGAATTATTACGGTATATTTTCAGGAATATTTCTCTGGGGTTTTCTTGGCGAAATTATGGAACATTTAGGAATATTAGAGATGGCTTCCTCGAATATGTAGCCTCTTTTAGGAATGGTGACTTTTGTAACCGTTCTCGTAGGCATTAAGAGATATTTACCGAGCGGATTGATGTTTGCAGGTGGAACCTTTAACGCAATTTGGCTTCTACACTTCACTATGATAAACCAGTTTGAACTGATGGGAAGGACATCGTGGATAATTTATCCCAGTTGTATCATGTTTTTGTTACTAACAGTCTTCTTTGGGTTCAGAATGACAAAAGCCAAGAATGTTTCTGAGAATATGGCTTATGCTTTGGCATTGCTCCTAACAGCGTGGACAGTTTTAGAGTATACATGGGGCTGGAGATTGCTTCCTGGCCCTTGGATGTTACACTCCTGATGAGAAATATTAGACTAAGGTGCACAGGCAGAGTCACGATCGATGCAAGTCAACAAATACATATCTGCAGTTTTCCCATTTTTTGGTCAAAGAATATTATATTATTCGGGAGGCTCCTTGCCCAGTTTTTATTTCCTTTATTGATTTACATAGAGATGTAGACATTGAGGGTTAAATTTTTGGGAAACCCTAGGGTCGATTTTCCTTGGCAAAATTTTTGAAGTACCTCTGAAGGAGTCAGTCCACATATACGGGCCCATACGGGTCTGCGACTGTATGGACTGGATTAGAGGTGGTCTCTTTTTGTTGACAAGATTTTTTGGTCTAATACAATACGCAGGTATGAGGAAAAATTATGTTATCTTTTTCTTACTTTTTATAGTCGGGTGCACTGCACCACCCAAAGAGTATGAAGTCACCTTTGAATATGAAGACAAAAACGCAAAGACTGTTTCTCTCGAAGGAGAGTTTAATGGATGGAATAAACATGCCAACCCTATGGAAAAGAAAAGAGTCGGGAGAAATTCTGTAATAACAGTCGGAAAGAAACGGGAAATTTTAGACTATGTAAAAAGAATAAAGGTTAAATCTCTGAAACTCACAAAACTTAAAAATTTAGTCTCCGATGATACTATCTTCACATTCGTTGTATTGGGTGACAATCGGGGCAATTCTCAGATCTACTCTCGACTCATTACCAAGATAGATTCTCTCGAACCCAACTTTGTCGTCAATTCAGGCGATTTGATCACAAACCCGGGACATCTTGGTGAGTGGGAAGAATTTGTCGATATCTCAAGTGTTCTGAGTATGCCATATCTTCTAACTGTCGGCAATCATGATGTGAGAGATGAGGAAGACGAGAATATTTATAGAGACCTCTTTAACCTACCAGGAAAGGAGATTTATTACTCTTTTGACTATGGGAACTCGCACTTTGTAGTTTTAGATTCCGAAATCCCGAACGAGAAAAGAAAAATAACGGGCAAACAGTATGAATGGCTAAAAACCGACCTGCAGACCTCCCAAAAGTCTTTCAAATATGTCTTCATCCATCGTCCTCTATATACGAGAGAAGACATAGGGCACTATTTCAGAAACTGTCTCGATAAATTTCCATCTGCAAGAGACAGTCTTGAGAGTCTGTTTGAAAAGTATGGGGTAGATATAGTATTCAGCGGTCATGAACATCTGTATTACAAATATATACATAACAATGTTATGCACATAACCAGTGGTGGAGCAGGTGCACCTCTATATGCATCAGAAGAAAACGGAGGATTTTATCATTTCATACTTGTAAAGGTGAACGGTAAAAAGGTTGCGGGTGAAATCTACCAGCTAAAAGATGGGGAATTTACTGTACTCCCTTCTTTCACTTTAAACTAATCCCAGATTATGCATTAAACACTGAAAAACACTGAAATAACAAAAAATACATTAGACGCCCATACGGGTCCATACGGATCCGTAGGGATCGTATGACAGATAACCCCGGATGACTAAGATATAATTCATCTACAGTCACTCGGTTACGTTGATCGGTTACGATGCCCGTTTTTATCTTCTGGTAACGTAGTATGGTTAAGGTTACGATGCCCGGTTCGTTTGATGGCTACGTAAATCGTCTTTTTTAATTAGTCTGATACTCTGATATCTGAATTCTCCACCTGGTATTCTGATTTTCTGATATTCTTTTTTCATAACCATAACCGTTGGCCGCTCCACGATACGGGCTTCGTCACCGTTAACCGCTTAACGACTCCGAATCTGCGTCCCTATTTTTAGAATGACTTACATATTACAAATGAGGCGGCACCCGGACTCGAACCGAGGAATAGCGGTTTTGCAGACCGCCGCCTTACCACTTGGCTATGCCGCCACAAAAATTTTGCATATTATACTTTGCAACAGATATGTGTCAAGAAAAAAGAATAAGGGGGTCGGATCCGTAGGAAGAGGGATGAAAAAATGAGGAAACTCCAGAAAAGTGAATCTGGTTTATTTCGTTATTACTGTTCTTGACAAGATTTTTATTTGTTGCATAAT
>JAUXAN010000063.1 GCA_030619885.1 bacterium | reverse complement strand
AAAAGGAGGTGTAGAATATGTGTCAGGTAATAATTTTTGAAGGGTTATTAGAGGAAATATCGATTAACTTGCCAAAAGCCAAGAGAGAAAAAAAATTCAATCCAGAAGGAGGATCAAAAATGTTTACAACTCGAAATAAGAGAACAAGATTGAGTTTCGATAGGCCATCTCAATATCCTTTGCCGCAGGGACTCTTAATAGGGTTCTGGAGTTAGGGGGATGTAAAGAAACAGAAGGTTGAAGGGTGCTAAATGGACATTTGATAAAATCCCTCTCCGAATTCAAATCCAGAAAGCTCACCGTCCCTTTTTGTGCGCTCTTTGATACGCATTTCCCAACCTGGTAGCTGTGCCAGCTGACTTTTATGAATTTTTATTGCTTTAATCTTTTTTTTGAAAGTTGAGGATATATCATTGATAAAATTCGGTTTGTCGGTCGGGGTAAGGAGTAATTTTTTGGCCCTATATGGTAAAAGTCCGATCTCGAGAAGAAAAGGGTAGAAATGCCAATCTCGGGCAATCATAATTGCATCGAGTACTGTCCAGGCAGTTGACCGATGATCAGGATGGAACTGTCTACGCCATGGATCATGGGTGACAATGGTGTGGGGTTTGATATGTCTGATGAGTGCAGCAATCTCAAGCTTTAAAGTCTTTATCCTCTCGATCTCGCCATCAGGATGGCGTAAGAAGATGACTTTTTTAACACCAAGAAATCTTGCGGCCTTTTTTGCCTCCTCTTCCCTTTTCTTTACTACATCGAAGAGTGAGTCATTTTTATTCCGGGTTCCCTTTTCGCCACTGGAAACGATGATATAATAGACTTGCTCCTTTTCTGTCCACCTGGCAATAGTACCGCCACAAGCCAACTCAGGGTCATCAGGATGAGCCATAATGATTAGTCTAACTTTCAATAATTTTTTCATAAGTTGTAAGATATTTTTGAGCGATATTTGCCCATTCATAATTAAGGACCTTTTTCCGACCTTTTGACCCCAGTGTATGACGAAGTCCTTGATTATCAAACAGGTGAGTAATTGCTTGAGCAAGATTGCGTACGTTTCTTTTAACAAGGATTCCCGCATCATTGCCAACCGTCTCGGATAGACCTGTGTCGTCAAAACTGATTACCGGTCTTGCTGAAGCCATCGCCTCAAGTCCAACTAGCCCAAACGATTCATAGTATGATGGGATGATGACCATTGAAGCCCTATTATAGTATTTATAAAGTTGATCATACTTAACCGGCCCCAAGAAATTTACCGGTAGACCACTGGCATAAGTTTTAATGCTTTTGAAATTATCCTTTCCCTTTGATGGACCACCTACAATGTCTAATCTAATTTCGCGCCTCAAAAGTCTTAAGGCATCAACTAAAAGGTCAAGTCCCTTGATCGGATCAATTCTTCCCACATATAGAAGAGTTGGATGTCCATTTACACTTGGTTTGAATCTATGGATATCAACACCATGGGGAATGATAATGACCTTTGCCTCAGGATTAATTTTCTTAATCGCTATTGCCTCCTGATGGGTTGGCGAGATTAATATATCGCAGCATCTAATTATCTTTTCTTCAACCTCAATCCTCAATTGATCTTTTTTGATACCCTTAAGAATCTCAAAGGTGTGTAGGCTATGTACCCATGGTATTTTTAAGATTCTTTTGGTAAGCAGGCCGATCATACCGGAAAGCCAGTAATGGGTGTGTATGAGATCGTATCGCCGTGTATCATTATAAGCGACGATCTTTTCAGCAAAATCATCAAAATCTTGATGATCAATGTAAATAACCTGAATACCTGGGCCGACTCTGACATGACCTTTGTCCCCACAGACAAAAATGTCAATTTCGCAAAAGCGAGCAAGCATTTGATACATATTAGAAATGAAAACGTTCATACCGCCTGATTTTCCTACTCCAGCAGGATCGAGTGGTGATGAGTGGCAAGATATTACACAGATCCTCATCTTCTAATCCTCATAGTGTAATGTTCCCGTGCTCCGAAGCGTAATTTGTATTCCTCTTCGCCACGCAGGAAATCATAGTATTTGAAACCCTCATAAATCGCGGTTTTGATGTCCAGGCCAATAGTAACAATACCAGGTGACAAATGGGAGAAAGTGGGATCGAAGCCAGTGTTATAAAGGTAGATTCGGTCTTTATTTTGGAAAGAGAAGACTACACCAATTGGTTGTGAGTCGAGGAATGTAGCGCGAAATCTCAGCCAGTTATTTTTATAAAAGGAACGAGCAATGGCTCTAAAGAATTCGCAAATCTCGACTTTAAGAAAATCTTTTTTATTTTTATCAGAGGCGATCATAAGGTGGAAGAGAATCTCAATTTGCTCGGGTCCGATTGATTTAGTATTAACATCAACAACTTTCCGAAGTTTACGCCGAAGTTCATGGCGTGATTTACCATCAAGATTGTTAAGGTATTCTTCCCAGGAATCTGGGAGGCATAGAATCGGACAGATGTCAACCTCCTCAGTAATTAAATCATCCATGAGTTCAGGTAAATATAGAATTAAGGGGCTTTGATTTTCCACCGGGGAGAGATCAACTCGCAAATCCTTACTCCTTATAAGGGATGCCAATTCCTCAAGGATACCACGCTCGTAACCTGGAAGATAAATTATATCGTCAATATCTGTAACACGTTCATCACCAATCAATCTCAGAGTGTCATTCTCGATTACCCCGGGGATGATTCCTACGGGTCGATCATTCTCTAAAAAGATCATTATTTCTGGGTCAATCTTTAATAGGTTTTTACATAGGGCATAAAACCAATCACGGCTGATAAATGGGGAGGGGTTTGGGGTTTGATTAAATAACTCTTCCCAGATCGTTGAACATCGACTGAGTTTTTCAAATCTCATTACTAAACCGTGATTTGACATCATTGCTCCTTGGTTTATAATTCCAAATTCTTAAGCCGAAGAGATTATGAAAATGTATGGTCTCGTAACATTGGAAACCAGTTCGCTCAATTCCTCTAATCGATCTTATGTTCGAAGCGGTAGTGAAGATCAGGGCATAGGAATATGCTAATCCCTTAAAAAACTTGGCGGCGTTGCTGATAAGAAAGGAATAGATATGATTTCCTCGGTGCTCGGCAGTTGTAAAGGCATTGTAGAGGTATACCTCGCCTGACTCAACAATAAACCAATCTTGAATTTCATTTACCCAGCAATTCTTTGTTGCGGCAAAGAGGTATGCTACAGGTTTTAATTGATGGCAGGCAACGAAAATTTTATCTCCTTGAGAAATGCGCTGTTCGATTATCGAAGCTTGTGAAAGTCCAAGTTCTAATGGGCGATCGCGAGTGAAAACTTCAACCTCCACCTTTGGTCTAATTTCGGGTGCTGGATCACTTAGATTGAAAGAATAGAGTTTCAAAGATTCTCTTGAGATGTCCAATTTTGGACTGGTGAATCTTTTTTTGATCAATATAATCCCCTTTCTTGACCGATTGTTGTCGAAGGCCCATGGCCTGGATAAACCTTTGTTTTATCGGGTAGGATAAGTAGTTTCTCTCTGATGCTACTTAGTATTGCCTGTTCGTCACCACCAGGGAGTAAGGTATTTCCTGGTCCACCAGGGAATAAGGTATCGCCTGAGAAGAGGATATCGCTCACAAGGAAGCAGCAACCTCCAGGTGTATGACCTGGAGTATGGATAACCTTAATCCGTTCCTGACCGAACTCGATCTGTTGGCCGTCCTCGAGTTTCAGATCAAATTCCGAAGTCCAATCAAGGGGATGTATTGCAGCTTTGGACATGGTAGATTTTTTTACCTCTTTTAGAGCATTAATGTGATCGAAATGGTTATGGGTAGCAAGGATAAGTTTGATTTCAAATCCAGTTACTACCTTGATAATCTTTTCTGGTTCGTCACCAGGATCGATAATGAGCCCGATTTTTCCTGCTTTCAATATATAACAGTCAGTTTCAAGACTGCCAACAATTAATCGCTCAAAATTCATCGCAAGACTATATCGGATTTTTGCGAACAGCCAAATACTGCTTGTCTGTTGGATTAATTTGAAATGACCGATATTGTTCAACCAAGAGGTAACACAATTTCGTTGTTTTCATCAATTTATCATAGTGTATAGAAAATTAAAAGTCAAGTCTTATTACTATTAATCTATCAAAAAATAGCACAAACAACTATTGTGCCGAGCGGTGGGATCAAACCTTTAAGAGTCAAAACTTGACACCGTGCAACAAATTCATTATTCGTTCATACTTCATCGTTTGAGGAGGTAAAAACAGTGGGTAACTTTAAGGTCAATATCAAAAATTTTAAAATTCTTGATATATAAATGCTGTAAAAAATTGGATGTGTCCCTAGTTATTATAAAGTGTGTCAAATAGCAATGTCCCTGTGTCAGATATGAACAGATTTTTGATAAGGAATACTGATAAAACGGTTATTTTTCATACTCTATAAGTTCTGGCACAGAATTTGCGACCTATTGGTATTAAATCTCAAAACAAGGAGGTGGAACCAATGAGAGCAAGGACAAATTGCACGAATTTCTTTTATTATTCTGTGATTCAGATAGTAGACACAGATTTGCACTGATGGACCCCGTAAGATATTTACTATCTAATGGGGTGGACACAGATTATAAATACAGTGTTATTAAGAAAATAGAGATAAAAAGAAAGATATTCGATCAGTGAATATTTGTCCATTCCATACGGTCGCAGACCCGTATGGGATGTTGCGCAACGGATCCGTAGGGACAAGGCTAAAGCCTTGCCCTACAAGTTTTACTCTGCGAACTCTGTGTTCTCTATGGTTAATTTTTTATTGACAAGTATTTATTATTTTTTATATTCACAGTATGGACTTGAATTTGAGTCCTGACCAACAGATGCTTCAGGATATGGTGAGAAAATTTGCTACCTTTGAACTGGAGCCTGTTGCGGCAGAGATAGACAAAACTCAACAGTTCCCTACAGAAACCATAAAGAAGCTTGCAAAACTTGGATTGATGGGTATCACTATACCGCCAGAATATGGTGGTGCAGGTTTCGATACCGTCAGTTATGCGGTTGCCGTAGAAGAACTGTCAAGGGTGTCTGCTTCTACTGGCTTGGTCGTATTGGTGAATAATTCGCTCGCAACCTACCCTATCTATCTATATGGAGACGAAACTCAGAAACAGAAATATCTCACGCCCCTTGCCAAAGGCGACAAGATTGGTAGTTTTGCCTTGACAGAAATTAAATCTGGTTCTGATATTTCAGATATGGAGACCTCTGCGGTAATTGATGGGGATAGTTGCATTATCAATGGAAAGAAGTGTTTTGTTACCAACGGTGTGGCTGCTGAGATTTTTATCGTCTTCGCTTCCACTGATAAGACTAAAGGTAAGGATGGTCTCAGTTGTTTTATAGTAGAGCGTGAAAACGAAGGGTTCAGTGTGGGCAGGAATGAAGATTTAATAGGAATGAGGGGGGCTGGCACCTGTGAACTGGATTTTAAAGATTGTAAGGCTGACCTTATAGGAAAAGAGGGTGATGGAGCAAAGGTCGCAGGAGATGTTATGGATATATGTCGTATCGGAATTGCTGCCCAGGCGGTTGGAATCGGTCAGGGAGCATTAGAGGATTCTATTAAATATTCTAAAGAGCGGCAGCAGTTCGGAAGACCTATATGTAAATTCCAGATGGTTCAGGAACTTCTTGCAGAGACGGCGACAAGGATTTCCGCTGCAAGACTTTTGCTCTATGATGCAGCATTGAAGAGGGACTTGAAAAAGCCGTATGTAAAGGAGGCTGCTATGGCTAAGCTGTATGCATCGGAGACTGCTATGCTTGCAGGTAAGAACGCAGTCCAGATTTATGGCGGCTACGGCTATACCAAAGATTATCCTGTGGAAAGGTATATGAGGGATGCAAAGGTGACGGAAATCTATGAGCAGCCATCAGAAATCCAGAAACTCATCATTGCACAGAAACTCCTGGAATGAAAAAATGGGTATGTGAGACTCGTCTAAATATTGGAGGATTTTTATGTTTGCTGAGTTGAGTGAAGAGCATATAAAATATAGAGAGAAGGTTCGGAAATTTGCCGAGGATGTGGTTGCACCGAAGGCTGCCGAAATTGATGAGAGTGGTGAATTTTCGTGGGATACGTTTAAAAAAATGGCAGAATTCGGACTCTTAGGGGTTCCATTTCCGAAAGAGTACGGCGGTGCTGGATTGGATGATTTGAGTTATGCCATAGCGGTCGAAGAAATTTCTCGGGTCTGCGGTTCAACGGGTGTTACTTTAGCCGCCCATGTCTCTTTAGGTACTTACCCTATTTATGATTATGGAACTGAAGAACAGAAGAGGAGATACTTGATACCCCTGGCAAAGGGTGAACATATCGGTTCTTTCGGACTGACTGAACCGAATACTGGCTCGGATGCGGCTGCAACTGAAACTACAGCAAAACTCGTGGGGGACAAATGGGTGATAAATGGGACCAAGCGGTTCATAACATCAGGAGCTATCGCCGACACCATCGTATTTACAGCATCACAGGATAGAAGCAAGGGGGCGCATGGTATATCGGCATTCATAGTAGAGAAAGGAACACCAGGATTTTCATCAGGAAAAGATGAGAATAAATTAGGGCTGCGCGGTTCGGTCACATCAGAACTCGTATTTGAAGATTGTACCATTCCAAAGGAGAACCTCTTAGGTAAAGAGTATGAAGGGTTCAAGATATTTATGCACACACTCGATAGTGGGAGGATAAGTATAGGTGCGATGGGGCTGGGGATTGCTCAGGGTGCACTGGATGCAAGTATTAAATATGCGAAAGAGAGGACTCATTCAGGCAAGCCGCTTTTAAAGTATCAACTAATTCAGAAACTCATTGCAGATATGGCTACAGAGATAGAAGCTGCACGCCATTTGGTCTACCATGCTGCCAGACTAAAAGGTATGGGAAAGAATATTACCAAAGAAGGTGCCATAGCAAAACTCTATGCATCGGAGATGGCTATGCGTGTTTCCACAAAGGCGATTCAAATTCACGGCTCTCACGGTCTGACGAAAGAGTATCCTGTAGAGAGATTTTTGAGAGATGCAAAACTGTTAGAAATTGGAGAGGGAACATCAGAAATTCAAAGAATAGTAATCGCAAGACAGATATTAGGCAAGTGACAGGTGGACAGGAGAAGTTATTCGTGATTAGTTCATCGAAGGAAGGAGGATAGGTGTTAGTTAGTCGCCGATATTTGCCTCGCTTATCTTTTGACTTTGCGTCTGTTGTTGGCAAGTACGTAGATAGCATAAACTTACGATATTGCATGAATAAAAGTCTAGTATACGCTTATCGAAAAGCTTGCGCTCGACAAAACATCGGCTCCTTTGCCAGAAGGCAGATGACGGATGTCGGAAGTAGTTATTTGTGATTAGTTCATCGAAGGAATGATGGAAGTGGGGGTATATGATTGAAGATTTAAAAAGAAGGATAGATGCAGCAAGAGGAGGGAAGGGCGATCTCCTCATAAAGAATGTTAAGTTAGTCAATGTGCTTTCTCAGGAGATATATAAGACCAATGTGGTAGTGGAAGGTGGATTTATTGCAGGTGTAGGGGGGAGATATAAGAATGCATCCAAGGTTTTTAATTTCGCAGACCATTACCTACTTCCAGGGCTGATAGATTCCCATATACATATCGAAAGTTCTCTATTGAACCCAGTAAATTTTGCAATCTCAGTCATCCCCCACGGGACAACTACTGTCATATCAGACCCGCACGAGATTGCAAATGTTTTAGGGGTCAAAGGTATAAAGTATATGATTAAATCGAGCCGAGCCACACCCATAGATATCTTCTTCACAATCCCCTCCTGCGTTCCTGCAACACTTATGGAAACCTCAGGTGCAGAGATAGAGAATGTTGGACCACTGTTGACAATGGATAATATTATAGGGTTGGGAGAGATGATGAACTTCCCCGGGGTAATCTATAAAGATGAAACGGTGCTCAAAAAGATAGTCTCTGCATCCGAAAGGCATAGAATAATAGATGGACACGCCCCCGTCCTGACAGGGGATGACTTGAATGCATATATATGTGCGGGCGTAAGGTCAGACCATGAATGCGTGACTAAAAACGAAGCCATTGAAAAACTTCGTAAAGGTATGTATATAATGATAAGAGAAGGTTCAGCAGCAAAAAACCTCGAAGAATTGATTAGAGTGGTCAATAAGAAAAACTATAGAAGATTTATGTTCTGTTCTGATGACCGCCATCCCAAAGATTTGCTGCAACAGGGTCACATAGACTTTATCTTGAGAAAATCTGTAAGCAAAAATTTAGACCCTGTACTTGCAGTTACCATCGCTACATTGAACCCATCCGAGTATTTTGGACTTAGAGATAGAGGCGCAATTGCCCCAGGATATATCGGTGATTTAACCATAGTTAAAAACTTGAGAGATTTTAAAGTTAAAGCTGTTTTTAAAAATGGTAAGCCTATCTTCTTGAATAATAAGTTATTAGTTAAGATAGACGATTACAGGGATGTAGGTGTTATGGGGACGGTTAGGGCAGAGGTCAATTTGGAGGATTTGAAGCTGCGGGGAGATGGCAATATTGCGAATGTGATTGGGGTGGTGGAGAACCAGATAATTACAAAAAGGATGCGAAAGAGGGTGAAAAGAGTCGGTGGTCTCATAGTCTCAGATGTGGCAAGGGATAT
>JAUXAN010000057.1 GCA_030619885.1 bacterium | reverse complement strand
CTTAATGTTTTATTCTTTTATATTTCCTTTTGGGCAATCTTCTCTTTTTTGGTTTTCTCAATTTTCTTATTCTGTCTCTAAGTTTCGCAGCATCCTCAAATCTTAACTCCTCAGCCAGCATACGCATCCTCCTTTCAAGTTCCCTTATCTTCTCAAGTCTGTCGAGCCCGCTCAACCTTTCATCCTCTTCTTCCTCTTCTATCTTCAATACTTCTTTTGCTTCTGCAACTGCAGTTGTTTTCAATACCTGCTCTACAGATTTTACTATACTTTTAGGGGTTATATTGTGTTTTCGATTGTAGTCAATCTGTACCTTCCTTCTTCTCTCTGTCTCCTCAATCGCCTCTTTCATCGAATGGGTAATCTTATCCGCATACATTATAACTTCACCACCTATGTTTCTCGCTGCTCTTCCAGCTGTCTGAATTAAAGACCTGTAAGAGCGAAGAAATCCTTCCTTGTCCGCATCTAAGATAGCAACCAAAGAGACCTCTGGCAAATCCAGTCCTTCTCTCAATAGATTTATCCCAACGAGCACATCAAAATCCGCCAGTCGCAGTCCTCTCAAAATATCAACCCTCTCAATCGCATCTATCTCCGAGTGAAGATACCTGACCTTCACATCCATCGAGGTGAAATACTCTGCCAGATCTTCAGCCATTCTCTTCGTCAAAGTTGTAACTAAAATTCTCTCTTTCTTTTCTGCCCTTTTTCTTATCTCCTCAAGCAGGTCATCTACCTGTCCCTTTGTTGGTTTTACTGTGACCTTTGGGTCTATGAGTCCGGTTGGGCGGATCAACTGTTCAACCACTTTATTACTACATTTGTTTAGTTCATAGTCCGCAGGGGTTGCTGATACAAATATCATCTGATTTATGAGTGTCTCGAACTCGTCGAATCTCAAAGGTCTATTATCGAGCGCAGATGGGAGTCTGAAACCAAATTCGACAAGCGTCTCTTTTCTCGCTCTATCCCCTTTATACATCCCCTGAATCTGTGGTATGGTCACATGAGACTCATCGATGATAATCAAAAAATCGTGGGGGAAATAATCTAAAAGACAGGATGGTCGTTCACCCTCCTTTCTGCCAGATATATGACGAGAGTAATTTTCTATACCAGGACAGTAACCTATCTCACGCATCATCTCAATATCATATCTTGTCCTACTCTCCAGCCTCTGCGCCTCGAGTAATTTATTTTGTGAATGGAGCCATTTCAATCTTTCATTCAGTTCTTTATCTATACTCCCAATCGCATCCTCAAGTTTTGGCTGTGTTGTCACAAAATGTCTTGCAGGATATATGGTGATTCTGGTAGGCTTTTCTAACACATCCCCTTTGAGGGGGTCCACAACAGCAATCTCATCTATCTCATCTCCAATGAACTCGACCCTTATACCTCTCTCTTCATAAGCTGGATGAATTTCGACCACATCACCTCTCACCCTGAAACTGCCTCTTGTAAAATCCATATCGTTTCTGACATAGTGTATATCCACCAACTTCCTCAAGAACACATCCCGTTCCAGTTGTTGACCTCTATTGAGCATAATGAGAAGTTCTCTGTAATCTCTTGGTGAACCGAGACCGAATATACAGGAAACAGATGCGACTATTATGACATCTCTCCTTTCCAATAAAGAAGCGGTTGCTTTGAGTCGAAGACGGTCTATATCATCATTTATTGACGCATCCTTCTCTATATATGTATCCGTCTGTGGAACATAAGCCTCTGGTTGATAGTAGTCATAATATGAGATGAAATATTCCACTGCATTGTGAGGGAAGAACTGGAGGAATTCGCCATAGAGTTGCGCTGCAAGGGTCTTATTGTGTGAGATGACCAGTGTAGGTTTCTTGGTATTGGCTATGACATTTGCCATCGTAAAAGTTTTACCGGAGCCTGTGACTCCCAATAGGGTCTGATAACGCTTTTTCTTCAAAATGCGATCGGTCAACTTTTGTATTGCCTGAGGTTGGTCACCTGTTGGTTTAAAATCAGATGCTAATTTGAATTTTTTCATATTTTTTATAATATACTTACCATCTTCCAAAGGTCAAGAGAAATAACGTTTCTTTTCTCTTGACTATTAAATTCAATTTAATTAAATAAAAAAGATGAAGTATATAGCTTTGACGAGAAAGTATAGACCCCAGACCTTTGATGAGGTGATTGGTCAAGAACATATAACGAAAACTTTGAAGAATGCAATAAAATCTAAAAGGGTTGCACATGCTTATATCTTTGCAGGACCAAAAGGGGTGGGCAAGACTACTACTGCAAGAATTCTTGCAAAGGCGATGAACTGTGTCAATGGACCAACCCAGACACCCTGTGGGAAGTGTGCTTCCTGCATCGAGATCGTCTCTTCAGAATCTGTGGATGTCTATGAAATCGATGGTGCTTCAAATAGGGGTATTGATGAGATAAGAAATTTGAGAGAAAATGTAAAATATGCTTCAATCAGGGGCAAATTCAAAGTTTATATCATCGATGAGGTTCATATGTTGACTACAGAGGCATTCAATGCCCTTCTGAAAACATTGGAAGAGCCACCTGCCCATGTGATATTCATATTTGCAACCACCGAACCCCATAGAGTCATTCCGACGATACTTTCCAGATGCCAGAGATTCGATTTCAGAAAACTATCTATTCAGGAGATAACTAACCGTATAATCTATATATCGAAGGCAGAAAAGATAAAGATAGATGAAGATGCTCTGTTTCTTATCTCAAAAAAGGCCGACGGGAGTATACGCGACGCAGAAAGTATGCTCGACCAGTTAGCCTCATACAGCGAAAAGGCCATCAAAAAAGCCGATGTGGTTACCGTATTAGGACTTTGCGAAGCAGATGTATATTTTGAACTCGCAGATGCATTCATATCCAAAGAATCGAGCAGATGTTTAGATATTATAGATAGAACAATAAATAATGGTTATGACCTTCATGAGTTCGTCATCGGATGCATTGAACATATGAGAGCGCTCCAGTTGGTGAAAATTGGTGCAGATCTGGAAGAGTTGCGATACAATCTACAGAGATATAAAACCCAGGTGCAGAAGTTTGATGCCGACGATTTGTTAAGGGTTTTGAATATAATGTGTAGACTCGAAGTGGAGATGAAGAGAAGTACGCAGCCCCGAACAGTGGTGGAGGCTACTTTTTTGAGAATATCAAAACTTGAGTCCTCTGTTCGTCTCTCCGAAATATTTGATAGATTGGATAGACTTGAATCAGAATTTACTAAAAAAAAAGATAAATATCTGACACTTGAGGATATAACTGAAGAATGGTTATCATTTACAAATAAAATAAAAGAAAAGATTTCTTATTTAGGAAGTTGGTTGGCTGGAGCAAAACCTTTAAAGTTAGAAGAGAACAGATTGACCATAACTTTCCCCTGTGAGGGCGATTTCCACAAAGAATATATCGAGTCTTCAAACCGTGCTGTTATTCAGGAAGAACTGAAAGCCTATTTCGGCAGGGAACTGGAGCTATTTTTAAAGGTAGAAAAGAAAAAAGAGAAGTCTGATTACACGAAAAAAGATTTACTGGAAGACCAGATAGTAAAATCTGCTGTGACTTTATTGGATGGTGAGATAATCTCTACAGGATGACAAGCACCAGGGTTGATTGTAACTTTACAAATGCAAAAAGGAGGGAATACAATGAATAAAAAAAAGTTAAAAAAAGAAGTATGGAGCCATTTCGAACATAGCGGATATATTAGAGGAGCAGGGTTAGCAAATGTAATAGAGGATAAGGAAACAAAAAAACTATTGGCAGATAATATTCCATTTTTTAAGGAATTCTGGAAGACCCCGGATGACCCTAATTTTGCGTTACTGGAGATTATTATCAAAGGAATAGAATATTTAAAGCCAGGGGAATTTTTGGCGGAAAGATTTTCATTATAATACTCGGTTTTTCTGCGTACAGCCCTGACCGCCGCTTTCAAAACTATTCAGTCCTTACAATAAGCCCCTTCCTCTGTGATACTTACAACCTTAATTGGAATTTTTGAATAGGAGCAATGAGGTCAACCCTCAACTTTCATACAGGGACCTCGTTTAAAAATCTTGACAAGATATTTTTCTTTCCTATACTTACATAAATCATAAAACGAGGTGAATCTTATTGTTTAGAAGTGTCCAGAATATTTTCAAGATTCCAGAGTTGAGAAGACGAATACTTTTCAGTCTGGCTCTTTTGGTCGTCTATCGTTTAGGCGCTCATATCCCATCACCAGGTATAGACGGTGCTGCCCTCGGCACTTTTTTTGAACAGGTGAGGGGAACGATATTTGGACTTTTTGATGTCTTCGTCGGAGGTGCACTCAGAAGGGCAACTATCCTGGCACTCGGCGTAATGCCGTATATATCCGCATCAATCATATTTCAACTTCTGGTCACAGTCATACCCTATCTTGAAAAACTCCAGAAAGAAGGTGAAGAGGGGAGAAGGAAGATAACCCAGTACACAAGATACGGAACGGTTCTCATTGCGCTAATACAATCTCTGGGAATCGCTATCTGGATGGAGAACCTCACCTCAAAAGTCTCTGTGGAGGGGATTGAACAGATAGTGCATATTGTCCCAAACCCGGGGATTGGATTCCGACTTTTGACGATGCTTACCCTTACCACAGGAACTATATTCGCTATGTGGATTGGGGAACAGATAACGGAAAGGGGTATTGGAAATGGCATCTCCCTCATAATATTCGTCGGGTGTATAGAAGAACTTCCAATGTATACAGCCAATACTTTTAATATGGTGAGAGCAGGTGTATTGAGTCCTGTGGTTCTTTTCTTCGTGATCGGGTTGATGGTAGCCATAACTGCGAGTGTCGTGTTGATGACACAGGGACAAAGAAAGATACCTGTCCAGTATGCCAAAAGAATCATAGGGAGAAAGATGTATGGGGGGCACTCTACACACCTCCCTTTGAGGATAAATGCAGCAGGGGTAATACCGATAATATTTGCCCAGTCAATAATGATGTTTCCAAGCACCCTTTCAACATTCTTCAAATCAGAAATTGCTCTAGCGGTTGCCGCATTCTTCAAACCAGGTAATATTATTTATAGTTTGGCCTACTCTGCTATGATCATATTTTTCACCTACTTCTATACTGCAATCATATTCAATCCGCAGGATGTGGCGGGTAATATGAAAAAATACGGCGGATTCATACCTGGTATAAGACCCGGATCAAAGACAGCAGAGTTCATAGACCACATACTCACCAGACTCACCTTGCCAGGTGCTGTCTTTCTGGCGTTTATCGCTGTCGTTCCATGGTTTTTAATGGACAAGGCACATGTACCGTTCTACTTCGGCGGCACTGCATTGTTGATCATTGTGGGTGTCGCACTCGATACGATTCAGGTAATCGAATCACACCTCGTTATGAGACACTATGAGGGATTTTTGAAGAGAGGTAAGGTCAGAGGGAGGAGATGAAACTCGTTCTGCTTGGACCGCCAGGTTCAGGTAAAGGCACTCAGGCAGAAAAACTTTCAAAAGAATTCAACATTTTGAAAATTTCAACTGGCGACATATTAAGAGATGCGGTCCATTCCAATACTGAACTGGGACGAAGAGTAAAGGAATATCTACTGAAAGGGCGGTTAGTACCCGATGAGATAATACTTGATTTAATGAGTCAGAAATTGGGAAATCTGAAGGGTTTCATATTAGACGGATTTCCAAGAACCCTTCCCCAGGCTATAGGACTTGAAAAAAGAACAGATATAGATTTCGTGGTGGCTTTTGTGCTTCCCAATACCACGGTCATTTCGAGGCTGAGTAAAAGAAGGGTCTGTATCAAATGCGGCGCGGTCTATAGCCTCGACGCGAATCCACCGCTCAGGAAGAATATCTGCGACAGATGTGGGAGTAAACTCAGAATAAGGGATGACGACAAAAAAAGTACGATTAGAAAGAGATTTCTGGTATATAAAAGAGAGACGAAACCGTTAGAAGACTTTTATAAAAAAAAGAAGATATTGAGATACCTCGATGGCAATGGGTCAGCAGATGAAGTGTATAGAAGATTAAAGAAACTTATTTCAAATAAAGTATAGTATACAGGATTCACTGTTTCCTGTATCGTTGGGATTTTGAAATTACGCCAACGGCGTTGGGCTTATTTTTTACGAAAAAGAGGGTACAGTAGACCAATAAGACTTGTAATTACAGCGATGTAAGCGAAGCCATCTCCGAACCTTGTATAGAAAGTCCTTTCGTTTAACAAATGGAGGTTTCCGACAACCACCTCCCTTGTAAAAATCTCGGTTCGTTTAGTCGTTCTCCCATACGGGTCTATTAACATCGTGACCCCGGTATTCCCGCACCGTCCTACAGGAACCCCATTCTCAATTGCCCTGAATATAACCATCTCTGCATGTTGAAAAGGGCCGCTCGTCCTTCCAAACCATTCGTCATTGGTGATATTGAAGAGTACCTCTGCACCTTCATTTACAAACTTTCTTGAAAGAGATGAGAAGATAGATTCAAAACAGATAAGAACAGAGAATGGAAACTTTTCATTGGAAAAGACCTTATACTCTTTCCCAGGTGAGTAGTTACCCTGTCCCCAGTTGATCTTCTGCAAGAAGGTGAATACATCATCGTATGGGAGTCTCTCTCCGAAAGGAACGAGATGGAGTTTGTCATAGTGTTCTTTTTCTCTAAAACTGAATAGATAAGCAGTGTTGTAATATTTCGATTCTCTATAGTCGTATCTTGTGGCACCGGTTAAAATCGGGATATTGAATTCTCTAAGTAAAGTTCTGAAGAAATATTCATAATCGTATCTGAATCTCAAGTATGATGGAAGGGCGGTTTCAGGCAGGACTATTAAATCCGGTTCACTCGCAGCCGCTTCTTGAATCATCTTTTCTAATACCTCTTTAATCTCATCTTTATAATCACTGCCCCAGATTCTATCAGGGTCGAGATTTATCTGTATCAGGGCGACCCGTATTGAGCCTTTAAATTCTTTATCCAATCGAATCCTCCCGTGAAGCCATGGTAATAGGAATAGTATGAAAATAACTATAATAAAAATCAGACGCTTCTTTCTGTTTTTTAAGAGTAAGAAGATCAAAATATTGATTGAAACAATCCAGCAAGTTATCCCTGGGGTGCCTGTTATCGATGCGAATTGAATAAGATGTATGTATCTGGTTTGTGTGTAGGCGAGAGAACCCCATGGGAAGCCTAACGAAGTCAGCCCCCTTATATACTCCAGTGAAGACCATAAAAAAGGTGCGAAAAGATATGCAAAATTTCCGAGCCTTTTTCTGAAATAACTGTATGTTAATGAGAAGAGTGCAACATAGAGAGTCTGATATACGACCAGAACGAAGACGCCGGTAAGAAGGAGAGGGAAAGAGGACTCTTCTGCGTTAAGAAAGAGAAGCCAGTGGAGAAGACCAGAGAAGAAGATGAACCCTGTTAGAAGACCAAAAAGAAATCCCCTCTTGAAAGATGTAGATTCAAGGGCGAAAAAAAGAGGAACGAGTGCAAAATAGGACAAAAATCCTAAAGGAAAATCCTCTCCTGCGAAAAGGAATGGAAGGAAAAGGAGGATACCTGATATGATGCAGAGCCAGACTTTCATCATATAAGCAATACAAAACATCACTCAAACGGTCAAGGGAAAAAGAAACCACACAGACCCAGTAAAATTTAAGGAGAAATGGAGAAAACTTTTCTCTTTCTCTGTGCTTTTCTCTGTGAACTCTGTGTTATCTGTGGTTGTAATTTTTTATTGACATATTACTAAAATAATATTATAATATAATTATGGGAAGAGTAACTTTTTCATAGGTGATATAGCAAGGAGGGAAAGATGTATAAAAGAATACTTTCTTTATTAGTGGTTCTCCTCTTTACTGCCTCTGCAGCTTACTCCTCATTGCAGATGATAGGTGATCAAAACGGTGATTGGTATAGGGTGAAGAAGGTGGGTAAAGAATATGTCCCTTATGGAGAACCCGTATTTTCGACTCCTAAAGAAAAACCCTTTTATATAGGATGTAACAAAAACCTTAATACGCGTTGGTACTATCCTGATAGAGGTGCTGGGACGATGAATATTCAGTGGTTTGTACCGCCAGCCGCATGTAGCCTCCTGGCTGTAGAATTTCTATTCTACTCAGGTGGAGAATGTACTGCCTATATCTGGGAGTCTCCTTTTCCTTATCTGCCAGGTATGCCGACGAGTGAAGCCCTCGATTCGATAATGACCTATTTCATATATGACTCAACAGGTGTTGGAGCGTCCCCGGACGGGTGGGTTGCAATGCCAGAGACAATCGCAGGGCCTATGCCTGTGACTTCTGCTTCACCCGGAGACGGAGATGCAATCATTACAAGGATTGATCTTACACTATTTGGTGGCCCTTTTGATGTTAGGGATCCGTTCTTCCTCGGATACATATTTACCGGGACTGATGGTAGACCATGGCCACTCTCAGATGATAATTTAGGCGCCTATGTTCCATGTATGAGTTATCAGTTCCGGACCACCACTGCATCCAGTGGGACCGAATGGTATGACTGGCGGACCTACGGTGACAATGTTGGTAACTGGGCCTGGAGAGTAGAAGTGATTATGTTCGACCCCAGGGGAATAGAAATTTTGCATGACGAACTGACGGATACATACTCACTCGGTCCTTATAGGGTAGATGTGACACTCGCAAATGCACCAGATGATACTGTTACACGGGCAAGACTATACTGGTCAGTGAACGATACCATCTTCCCGCCAGCAGTTTATGACTCGGTAGATTTGACTGGAGTCTATCCAGATTACTCCGAATATATTACTGGAACCTTTGTTGTCGGCGATGTAATATGGTACTGGATGGAAGCCGATGATAACCAGTCGAGAACCGCTTACTGGCCAGTTGCGGGGAAATATGCACCCAAAAGCTTCACTGTGAGAGGGAAAGACCCTGCAAATGATATGTTGCTTGTATTTGGCAATCTCGATCTCGTCCACGAAGATTCTTATTTTGATGTACTCGATAGCTTGCACACGAATTACGATATTTGGTATGCCGATTCAAGTGACTATGGACTTCCAGATTCGTTGGTTATAAATGCCGGCTATACTATGATTGTATGGGGAGACTATGGAGGGCGTTCTTTTGCAAAATCGACAGAATGGGTAGGTCTATACTTGGATGGCGGTGGGAACCTCTTTCTCTGCGGCCAAGATGTATTATCATCTACATACGGTTATGGCCCTGCCTATACCAGTCCTGGCGAGTTTGTTTATGACTATCTCAAATTCACATGGGTATGGGACGATGCAATCTGGGATACTTTGCCCCGCTACATATACGGCGCTGCTGGTGATACCATAGCAGGACCGTTTGAAACCGATATGATTTTCTACGACCCTATGAATACATGGTCTGGTCAGGATATCTGGATGGGAACATGCAGTCTGGATGTAGCGGATCCACCCGTCGAGATATTCTTCGATGAGAGCGATATTCCTGTAGGGTGGAGATATATTGCTCCTGCTAAACAGGGAAAATATAGGTATGTCTTCCTCTTTTATCAATATGGAGCGATTGCCGATGAAACGACACCAGATACTGCACGTGAAGTGAACTATGCTCAGCAATACACTCTGATGGAAAATTCGCTCAATTGGTTTGCGACGGGTGTACAGGAAACTCCGCCAATTTCTACCCCATTCGTCTTTGCTCTATACCAGAACAGACCGAATCCTGTGTTCTCCAATGCTACTATATGCTACTCGATTTCCAATGAGAGTAAAGTCAATCTGAAACTCTACAATGCTGCTGGACAGGTTGTGAAGACACTGGTCAATTCTATCGAGAAACCTGGAATGAAGAAAGTTATCTGGGACGGCAAGGACAACAGAGGCTCAAAAGTTGCATCTGGAGTCTACTTCTATCGTCTTGAAACAGGGGATAAGACTGCTACAAGAAAACTCATCTTGTTGCGATAAGTGATGATCCAAAGGTCCGCAGGATCCGTATGGAGCGGACATTGTGCTCACTAAATAAAAATCCTGTCAATCCTGTCCATTCCATACGGTCGTACGACCCGTATGGGATGCTGTGCAACGGATCTTGAGATTTAATCTTATGGTTTGATTTTTCTTGACAACTCCATTTTAATATGGAATATGGGGACAGTGCATACGGGAGACTTTGAAGATTTTTGGGATTCTCTCTCTGATGGAGTCGTAGCAATTGATAAATCCTTGAAGATTATCAGTTTTTCCAATGGTGCAGAGAGGATTACCGGGTATAAGACTACAGAAGCGGTCGGTCTCCCCTGCAGAGATGTCTTCAGGGATGACCTCTGCGAAAAGGAATGCCCTGTTAAGAAAACAGTGGAGAGAGGAGAAGTCGTTTCCAACTTTAAAATGAATATCCTGACCAAAACTGAGCAGAGGATTCCCATTTCGGTCAATACCGCCCCATTAAAGGACAGAAATGGTAAAATAATAGGTGTGATTATGGCATTTAGAGATATTACCGAAGTTTACAGACTCACTACCTCTATATTCAGAGAAAGAGCAAGACTTGCAACCATACTGAACAGCATCGCTGATGGTGTATTCACAGTTGATACCAAATGGCGTATAACCGAATTCAACCCCCAGGCAGAAACAATTACAGGATATAAAAGGAGCGAGGTCATCGGTAAACACTGCCGCAGTGTATTTAAAAGCAATATCTGTGATGAAGAATGTCCTCTCCGCAAATCTATTGAGACTCGTAACCCCATTTTTAATTTTGAGACGAATGTCGTTAACTCTAAAGACGAGATAGTGCCGATAAGCATGAGCAGTGCCTCACTCGTTGACGAAGAGGGGGAAATCGTTGGCGGGGTTGAGATATTTAGAGATTTGAGACCTTTGGAAATCTTAAGGGAAGAACTTGGAGAAAGATATTCTTTTGGAAATATCGTTGGTAAAAATGCCAAAATGCAAGAGATATACAATCTACTCAAAACTGTGAGCGAGACCTCTACAAGTGTTATTATTCAGGGTGAGACAGGAACAGGAAAGGAGTTGGTTGCAAAAGCAATCCATTACAATTCTCCAAGAAAGGACAAGCCCTTTGTAAAAGTCTCCTGTGCTGCCCTTCCAGAAACACTGTTAGAATCGGAGTTGTTTGGATACAAAAAGGGGGCATTCACAGGAGCGATGAAGGATAAACCTGGAAGATTTGAAATCGCAAACGGTGGAACAGTTTTTCTTGATGAAGTGGGCGAGATTCCAATCCCTGTGCAGGTGAAGTTGTTAAGGGTATTGGAAGAACAGACATTCGACCCACTCGGAGGTACAGAGACGGTAAAGGTTGATGTTCGGTTTATTGCCGCTACAAACAGGGATTTAAAAGAAGCGATAAAAAAAGACAAATTCAGAGAAGATTTGTATTACAGATTGAATGTGCTTCCTGTCTTTCTTCCACCATTGAGAGAAAGGTCAGACGATATACCCCTGCTCATTAAACATTTCATAAAAGAGTTTAATGAAAAGACAGGCAAAGAAATCGGTTCAGTTTCTCAAGAGGCGATGGATCTCCTTTTAGATTACACCTGGCCTGGAAATGTGAGACAACTTGAAAATGCTGTGGAACATGCTTTCGTCCACTGCAGAGGGGATACAATCCAGATTCACCACCTGCCCGAAGAAATCAAAGGCGAGAGAAAGGAGTCGGTAGAAAAAATACTCCAGTCAAAACACCCCCTCGACGAGACAGAAAAACAGGTCATCCTTGAAGCACTGAGGAAACACAACTGGAACAAAGAGAAAACCGCTAAATTACTCCAAATCTCCCGCACTACCCTGTGGCGAAAACTTAAAAAATATAAAATTTAAAAAACATCTTTTCCAGAAAACCGCAATCTGAAAAATTCAAATACTACCAAACCCAAAATCCAAAATAAATCCCAATTTCTAAATTCCAAGCAATCTAAATCATTATATTCATTCGTGATAACCCGCCCCGCACTTGTGCGTAAGTGCGGGGTGAATGTCATTCGTAGTTAACGCATTATTTGAGATTATTTTTCCGATATTTCATTTAATCTGTGTCTATCTGTCCATACGGATCTTGAGATGTTCATCTGTAGTTAGAATAATCTCCTATTAAGTTTCGAAATTGAACAATTGAACACCTGCCCCCTGCCCCCATATTGAAAATAATAGAAGAAAAAATAACCGGGAGTCGCATTTTTGCTTGACAAGAAATTTTTATTTACTATACCTTTTGTAAATAAAATGAATTTCGAAAATTTGAATTGTCCACTCACAGAGCCTGTGGCAGGATGGTGTGCAAAAGGAGGTGGAAAATAAACCCCGCACTATGTTATAGTGCGAGGGTAAAAAGTATGATTGTCATCAGGATCCTGTGGATAGGGGGTCTGAAAGGTGCATATCAGTTCCCCATAAGTGAAAAAGCACCGAAAAATTCAAGAATTATTAGGGCATAAAGATGTGAGAACAACCATGATTTATACCCATGTGATAAATAAAGGTGGAGCAGGAATCAGAAGCCCGGCAGATATGATTTGAGTTTCGTATTATATGGCTTTGATAAGCCATATAAATACGCAAGTGGTTATGTAATGATTGAGAGCTAAGTACTGATAGGTAAAGTGCTTAGCAAAAGCAAGAATAATTTATTAAAAGGAGGTT
>JAUXAN010000053.1 GCA_030619885.1 bacterium | reverse complement strand
TTAGCCAAAGTGAAGAGTTTTGTGCCAAGGATTGTCGACGGATCTGCACTCACCAAAAACCCCTGCCTTCTTTATGGGAAAAGATTTTTCAACACTCTCCATAGGAAACTATAGATCAAGTATAAACCTGTTCCTGACAGGATCAGGAGACCCTGCACTACTCTACTGATTGGATAAGTTATAGGGCAACCACAAGGGTTGCCCCTACAAAATTTGTCTCCCTTTCGTGTATTTCGTCCATACGGATTCAGAAATGTGTTTCGTGGGCTCTTTTTTCTTGACTACATCTCCCACTTCAAAGCACCCACTTCCTTTTCTACTGCATCCAGTATCTCCCAGTTCTTAATCTTTTCAGCAATCTTCTGTATATCTGGGTAGAGCACCCTGTCGTCTACAAGTCGAGGCACATCCTTTCTCACTATCTCATAAACTATCCTTCCTCCCTTTCCTGGCCTTTTACCCTTTCTGAAATCGAATGCCTGACAACTGCACATAATCTCTATTGCGAGCACATTTATGGTATTTTTTATTATCTCCTTTGCCTTTTTTGCAGCTATGGGTCCCATAGAGACATGGTCTTCCTGGTCAGCGGCGAGTGAAGAGTTGTCAACGACAGCAGGGTGGGCGAAGAGCCTATTCTCAGATACCAATGAAGCGGCAGTGTAGTGAGCGACCATTAACCCGGAATTCAATCCCTTACCTTCAACAAGAAAATCTGGCAGTTTACTCAAATTCGGGTTCAGCAATCTGTTTATGTGTCGCTCACTCAGAGAGGATATTTCACTCATAGCGATAGCCAGAAAATCGAGCGCCATTGCCACAGGCTGACCGTGAAAATTGCCGCAGGCTAAATGTGCCTTATCCTTTGCAATAAATAGAGGGTTATCTGCTGCAGAGTTCATCTCTATCTCTATCTGCTGACGCACATATCTCAGTGCATCAACCGAGGGGCCATATACCTGGGGAATGCATCGCAAACTGTATGCGTCCTGAACCTTAGGACTTCCTTCAGCCAGAATTTCACTCTCCTCAACGAGTCTTCGGATATTCTCCGCCACGACATTCTGTCCATTGAATGGTCGCAGTTCATGGATGCGTTGGTCGAATGCACGAACTGGGCTCTTCAACGCATCTATGGTCATTGCCGATGAGATCTGAGCAGTTTTTGCTACCCTGATCGCATCGTAGAGATAGAGTGCACCGCATCCTGTGAACATCTGAGAACCGTTTATCAACCCAAGTCCTTCTTTAAAACTCAACTTCACAGGCTTTATTCCTGCCTTGCGCATCACCTCTTTACCGCTCATTAGCCTTCCCTTGTAGAATGCTCTCCCTTCGCCCATAACGACTTCAGCCATCTGGGATAAGGGTGAGAGATCGCCACTCGCTCCAACAGACCCTTTTTCGTTGATGGCAGGAATGACCCCTTTATTTATCATATCAATCAATGTCTTAAGGGTAGAAAGCCGCACAGCGGAATAGCCTTTTGAAAGCACATTCGCTCTAAGAAGCATTGCGGCTCTCACCTCATCTTCTTCAAAAAAATCACCAACGCCTGCAGAATGGCTGTATACGATTCTCTTCTGTAATTCAGCACCGAATTCGGGCGAGACTTTAATCTTTGCAAATTCGCCTATACCTGTTGTGACGCCGTATATCATTGCCCCATCTTCGACCAACTGCTCAACGGTCTTCCTGCATTCCGAAACCCGCTTTTCTGCATCAGGGGTTAAAACAACTTTTGCCTTATCTCTTGCTACCTTACGAACCTTTTCAATCGTAAGATTTGCACCATCTATTTTAATCTCCATAATTACTCCTTGTTTTAATCCAAGTGTAGTAAAAATAGAGGTTCTTGTCAACTCATAAATCCTGCTCAAGAAAAAGGATCCGTTATATGTTCATCTGCGGTTAATTTTTCTTGACAAAAAATCTGCTCTACATACAATATATTTATAAAAACAGCCTGAGATGAAAAGATTTGTAAACCTGCTCAAAAGAGTTATCAAATACCGAAAAAAAGTCTCTTCCCCTGAAGACCTGAAGGAAATCATAGCAGAAGCAGAAGATGAAGGGGTCATCTCTGAAGAAGAAGAATCTCTTATGGACAGGGTATTGAAGATAGAAAACATCACTGTTGATAAAGTAGTGGTGCCGAGGGTAGATATGACCTGCATCCGTGCTGACACAAAGATTGAAAAGATAATGAAGGTTTTCATCAAAAAGGGTTACTCAAGGCTACCTGTCTATTACAGAACACCCGATGAGATTATAGGTATGATTTACCTGAAAGAAATTCTCAAGTTCTGGAATACAAGTGAAGATTTACGGGCAATTGAGTTCATCAGATTGCCTTACTTCATCCCTGAAAATAAGGGGATTCTCGATACTATCAGAGATTTCCAGAATAAGAAAGTATCCATCGCTTTAACCGTTGATGAATACGGTGGTATATCAGGGCTCGTTACTATGGAAGATTTGATAGAAGAAATCGTCGGCGAGATGCAGGATGAGATAGATAGGGAAGAGAAGGACTATACTCTTATGAAAGACGGGAGTTATCTCATAAATGCTCGAATGGAATTGGAAAAGTTCAACCAGTTGTTCAAAAAGAATTTCAAAGCGAAGGATGTTCACACGGTAGGTGGTTTGATATTTGCGGAACTCGAAAGAATACCAAATGCAGGAGAGACATTTATTTTGAAGGGTCTTCATATGAAGATCGTAGAAGCATCGAACCATAAGATAAATAAGATAGTTATCGAACGGATACGATGAATAGAAAGAGGAAAAGAGGATGTTTCAGATGCGATCGCTCAATTACTAAAAACTTTTATACATACAGGACCTACCGCTTCTGTTCAAAGAGATGTTACCTTTTTTGGGTAACGAGATTTTTCTTATTGAAAACCTTTGCTTTTTTCAGGAGTGTTAATCTTCTATCATACGAAACAAGATTTAGCCAACTCGTCAGCCTATTTTTACTCCTCTCGCTGCTTTTTATGAACATATATATTTCCAAATCTATAATTGAGACGAATGCGGTGTTGAAAAAACACCTTGCTGAAAAGATAAGAAGACCGATCGGACTAATTCCAGCCTCAATTACTAAACCAAAAACCGGTGTGATATATGGCAGAGTAGCCGATATAGAAGGTGAAGCGAAAAGAAGTAATGTTGCCGTCCTATATGTTAATAATGTCCCAAGGGATGTATGCATCGTGAAAGAGAACAGGTTTACTTTTGAGGGGGTCAATTTCTTAGAGAAAGAAAATTTCATTTTCGTAAAGACCTACACAGAAAGAGGTGCAGTCTCTACTTCTGCTCCTGTTTCGATAAGGGTCTCAATAGCGGAAGACATAACGAGGGGAGTTAAAGACTACAAAGAGGTATGTCTCACATTTGATGGAGGTGCATCGGCTAAAGCTACCACAGAGATACTGTCTATATTAGAAAAAAAATCGATACGCTGCACCATCTTTTTGACAGGCAAGTTTATGCAAAGGTATCCGGAGTTAGTCAAAAGGATGGTAGCGGATGGACACGAGATTGGGAATCATACCTATTCTCACCGCCACCTCACCACTTATAGATTTAATGAAAGGCATAATACATTGAAAAAAGTAAACAGACTCTACTTGCAGAAGGAATTGAAAACCACGCAAGAGATATTCCGCCAGCTTACAGGAAAAGACATTACCCCCTACTGGAGGGCGCCATACGGGGAGCATAACGCAGAGATAAGAAATTGGGCGAAAGAGATTGGTTATACACATATCTCTTGGACACGCGATTATAAGAGAAACCAGAGTCTCGATGCCCTCGATTGGGTTACAGACAGAAATTCTGAATTGTATCTAACCTCAGAGCAGATAAAAGACCGCATAGTCAATTTTGGCGAAGACGATGAAGATGGTTTGAATGGGTGTATAATACTTATGCATCTCGGTTCGGAAAGGCCTTACGATAACGCTTACAAAAAGTTGCCTGAACTGATCGATGAGTTGAGGGATAAAGGTTATGAATTCTCAACCGTTTCCGAGATTCTTGATGATGAAGTAAAAACAGTAAACAGATAATGGAGGACAGATGAAAAGAAGGTATGCTTTAATATTTTTGATAATCTTATTGGGTGCGATAGTTGGTAGTGCATTCGGGAGATTGGTAGGATGGGTAGTGCCGGAGGGACCTGTAAAAACTTTCTTTTTCAAAACGGTTACTTTAGGATTCAACCCCTTTTCAATTGATCTTTCTGTCATCCAACTCACACTTGGGCTGATGCTAAGAATCAATGTATTGAGCATCGTTGGGGTTATGATTATGGCATACGTCCTCAAATGGATAATTTAGGAGTCAAATCTTCATTTTTTACTTGATATACAATGAAAGTACGAACGCTACTTGCAAAAAGCTTTCATAATCCGTAGGGCAAAGCTTTGGCCTCGCAAAATAACTTGACAAAAGCGCTAAGTAGAGAAAAGAATATTGAGCAAGTATTTCCACATTTGATGCATGGAGATCATAGTTTGTATAAAACAGGTTCCTGATACTACGGATATCAAGATAGACCCTGAAACAAATACACTTCAAAGAGAAGGTGTTCCATCCATAGTAAATCCTTATGATATGTATGCGATCGAAGAGTCGGTGAGGATAAAAGAGAAATTCGGTGGAAAAGTTACGGCAGTTAGTATGGGACCACCTCAGTCGGTTGTAGTTTTGAAAGAAGCGATCTCACTCGGAGCAGACGAGGCATATCTTCTATCAGATCCAGAATTCGCTGGTGCAGATACACTGGCAACCGCCTATACAATATCATCTGCTATAAGAAAGATTGGTAAATACGACATAATCTTCTGTGGAAAACAGGCGATAGATGGCGATACCGCACAGGTCGGGCCGGGAATTGCAGAATTACTCAACCTCCCCCAGGTCACCTTCGTCCGAAAGATAGAAAAGATAAAAGATGGGTTCGTAGTAGTGGAGAGATTGATGGAAGAAGGTTATCAGATTCTCCGCGCCCCTCTGCCTGTTCTCTTCTCCGTCGTTAAGGAGATAAATGAACCGAGATTCCCAACATTGAGAGGAAAACTCAAAGCAAAGAATACAGAAGTACGAGTATGGGATGCGAAATTGCTCAATATCGATACGAATAGGATAGGATTAAAAGGGTCACCAACCTGTGTTGTACACATATTCACCCCCCCAAAAAGGAAAGCAGGAAAGATATTCAAATACGGTGCTTCTACCTCTGTCAAATGTCTTCTCTCCTGTTTGAAAGAGGATGGAATTATATGATTAAAATCTGTGATTCAGATAGTAGACACCGATTAACACAGATGAGCCCCGTAAGATGTTTACTATCTAACGGGGTGAGCACAGATTATAAACATAGGGATAAAAAGAAAGATATTTGCTCAGTGAATATCTGTCCATTCCATACGGTCGCAGACCCGTATGGGATGCTGCGCAACGGATCCTGAGATGGTAATCAGTGTCTGAATTAAAATGATTAAAATAATTAAAAAGAGGTGTAACGGATGTGGCGAATGTGTCTCTGTATGTCCTTTTGGTGCCATTGAAATTGAAAAAGGTATCGCAGTCGTCAAAGAGAACTGCAACCTGTGCGGTATATGTGAGAGCAGTTGTGAACTTGAAGCGATAGTGATTGAGAGAGAAATTAGGGATACCGCAGAAAGGGGCAGAGGTGTGTGGGTATTTGCAGAACAGAGAAGAGGCATAATACAGGGTGTAGTTTTTGAACTTTTAGGTAAGGGGAGGGAACTTGCTAACAAACTCGGATGTGAACTATCAGCAGTATTGTTAGGAAAGGTTAAAGAGATCGATGAGTTGATACAGTTTGGGGCAGACAAACTTTACATAGTAGATGATGAATCTTTAGCAGAGTTTAAAGAGGACCCCTATACGAATGTGCTCTGCGGGCTGATCTGTAAATACAGACCAGAAGTCTTCATAGCAGGTGCAACGAGTATCGGAAGGTCTCTATTTCCAAAGGTTGCATCGAGGCTACGTACAGGATTGACTGCGGACTGTACAGGGCTCGATATAGAGGATGGTTTATTGCTTCAGACAAGGCCAGCTTTTGGAGGCAATATAATGGCGCAGATAATCTGTCAGACAAAAAGACCGCAGATGTGTACAGTGAGACATAAGGTGATGAAACCTTTAAAGAGAGATGAAGATAAAAAGGGTATAATTGTAAAAGAAGCATTCCCAGAAGAAAAACTGGTATCGAGGACTACTATCATCAATTTTATTGAAGACCTGACTCAAAAAGTCAACATAGCAGAAGCTGACATTATCGTGTGCGGAGGTAAGGGGTTGGGTTCGAAAGAGAATTTCAAATTGATTGAAGAGTTGGCAAATCTGTTGGGGGGTGCGGTAGGTGGTTCACGCGGGGCGGTGGATGTGGGCTGGATTCCCTATTCACATCAGATAGGTCAGACAGGAAAGACGGTATGTCCGAAACTATACATCGCAGTCGGCGTATCGGGTGCAATTCAACATCTGGTCGGTATGTCTTCATCTAAGATCATAGTGGCGATAAATAAAGACCAACATGCGCCCATTTTCGGTGTCTGCGACTATGGGATCGTCGGCGACCTATTTGAAATCATCCCTCTATTGAGAGAAGAGTTGAGAAAGATATGAAGATTTCTTTTTTTCCTTGACACTGTTCAATATTTTTCTATCATATTTCATACTTTGGCGACGTAGCTCAGCTGGTTAGAGCGGCGGAATCATAATCCGCTTGTCGGGGGTTCGAATCCCTCCGTCGCCATTTGATTTTTAGTAATATACAAGTCATTTTGAAAATGGGGACGCAGATGAACCCCGTTATATGTTTACTATCTAACGGGGTGAACACAGATTTTCAGGATTTTAAAGATATGAATTATTATCAAATAGAAGATGTAGGAAACAGGCATGCCTGTTCCTTACTAAAATAAATCTGCGGTTATCAGCGGAAATCTGCGTCCTATTATAATCTTATGGATATAAAAGAACAGTTAAAAATCATTAAAAGAAAGACAGTTGAAGTCATTAAGGAAGAGGAACTCTTAGATTTACTGAAAACAGGAAAACCCCTCAGGGTGAAATTAGGTATAGATGCATCAGGTCCTGACATACATTTGGGTTTCGCCGTTGTGCTGCGAAAATTGAGAGAATTTCAGGACCTTGGTCATAAAGCAGTCCTCATCGTAGGTGACTTTACAGGCAAGATTGGTGACCCTTCAGGTCGTTCAAAGACAAGACCTCAACTCACAGATGAGGAGATAAAGAAGAATATAAAAAAATATTCATACCAGATATTTAAAATCCTAAATCCTGACCGAACAGAATTCAGATGCAACTCGGAATGGCTCGATAAGTTAACCGCTGCCGATATAGTAAATCTATCATCAAAATATACCGTTGCGAGGATGCTTGAACGGGATGACTTTTCAATCAGATATAAAAAAAATAAACCGATCGCAATCCACGAATTGCTCTATTCTCTCTTTCAGGCATACGATTCTATCTCGATAAAAGCAGATGTTGAACTTGGAGGAACCGACCAGACATTTAACTTTGTAACTGCAAGGGATATACAGAGGGAATTCGGTCAACAACCCCAGGTGGTAATAACGATGCCGCTTTTGGAAGGGCTGGATGGAAAGTTGAAGATGAGCAAATCCTATAATAATTATATAGGAATAAGCGAACCGCCAAAAGAGATATATGGTAAGATTATGTCACTTCCTGATAATTTGATTATGAGATACTATGAACTTACAACAGATTTGGGAAATGGCGAACTTAAAAAGATAAGAAATAGATTAAAAAGTGGAGAAAATCCTCGAAACTTGAAGGCATCGCTGGCTTATAGAGTTGTCTCAATGTACCATTCAGAAAAGGAGGCAAAGGCAGCGGGAGAAGAGTTTACAAGAATTTTTAAAAAGAAAGGACTGCCAGAGGAGATTCCAATCCATAAAGTGAAAGCGAAGAAAATCTGGATAGTTAAACTGCTGACCGAGGCAGGTCTTGCATCGTCGAATAGTGAAGCGAGGAGATTGATAAATCAGGGTGGAGTGACTGTGGATGGAGGAAAACTAACAGATGAAAGTTACGAACTCGAGATAAAAAAAGAAGTCATTATAAAAGCAGGCAAAAGAAAATTTGCAAAAGTAATCCCCTCTTAAAAATACCTGCCGGAGAGGGGATTTGAACCCCTACAGGCAAAAGCCCACATGGCCCTCAACCATGCACGTCTACCAATTCCGCCACTCCGGCTTGATTTGATAATAAAAAAGAATGAACCAATGTCAAGTGAAAATTGCAACTGCACAGAGCGCAGAGTTCACAGAGAAAAGCACAGGAGAAATGGAAAGTAAAAAACTTAATTTAAGGGAAAAGGGGGGAGAAGGAAATGGAGAATCTGTGTTAATCTGTGGTTTCAAAGTGGGTTCTTTTTTTCCTTGATTTAATTTGAACTATTTGTATAAAGAATTTGATGGAACTTACCGACGATAACTACTGCTTCGCCTGCGGTAAACGGAATAAATTCGGTCTCAGATTGAATATAGAAGGCGATAGGTCAGGGGTCAAAATAAACTTTACTCCTAAAAAGATTCATCAGGGTTATGCAGGTGTTCTTCACGGCGGTATAATGTCAACTCTGTTAGATGAAGCCATTGCATGGGTTGCCTTGAAAAACGACCTTCGGGTTCTAACCTGTGAACTCAATATACGACTCAAAAAGTTAGCCAAAATCGGAGAGCCAATTTTTGTTGAAGCAAAACTGGATGATGTGAAGCGAAAGATAGTAGTTGCGTCCGCAGTTGCAAAGGATGAAGAAGGCACCATCCTTGCAAAGGCGGAAGGGAAACTGTTGAAAATTTGAAACTTATGAATGAGATAGTCATCCATGCAGATAGGGGTGAGATCAAATCGGGTATCCCTGATAGATTGAAAGAGCATGGAATATCCGTAGTTGTAGAGAAACTCGAAATAGGCGATTATCTATGTTCTGATAGGGTGTGCGTCGAACGGAAGACTGCAGAAGATTTTGTGGCGTTGATAAAGACCAAAAGGCTCTTCAGACAGATAACAAACCTTTTGGAAGAATATGAACGCCCCATCTTTCTCATCGAAGGCTATCATCTGTATAAAGTTATGGGCGTTCACCCATCCGGGATAAGGGGGGCACTGTCTATGATTGCTGTGAATTGTGGGATACCTGTGCTCTTTTCTAAGGACAAAAACGATACCGCAGAATTGCTGCTAACGATAGCACGTCAGGAACAGGCCATACGCAGAGAGATTTCTTTTTACCTCAAAAGAAAGACAAAAACCCCTTCCGAAGAGATAGAGAGAATTTTAGAATCCTTTCCTGGAATAGGCCCAACCTTATCAAAATCGCTGTTGATGAAATATAGAACCATTGCTGAAATTCTGTCCGCATCGGTAGATGAATTAAAAACCGTGCCAAAGATAGGTGAGAAGAAGGCATCTTTGATAAGGGAGATTTTAGATAGAGAGTACATGGCGGAAGAGAAATGATTTTAGAGATGTTCATTGTTGTCACCTGTTTAAATTTAAATGCAGGCGATTCCTACTTAAAACACGGCCAGTATGAACTGGCGAAGGATGGGTATCAGAGATATTTAAAAGACAAAAAAGACCCCGATATAGTTCTCAACTTGAGCAAGTGTAATTTTCTTCTACAAGAGTATGAGCAGGCCGCGAAAGAATTGAAGCCTGTTGTCCAATTACTCTCAACTCCACAGAAAAGAGGAGAAGGTTTTTTTCTTCTTGGTCTCTGTGAGTATAATCTTGAGAATTACACTCTCGCTCTCGAATATTTTTCACTGGCAAAAAATTTCCCTATCAGTGGGGTCAAAAGAGAAAATCTATGGTATATGATAGCCAAATCTCTCTATAATCAGGGTAACTATGCCGATGCAGTTGAATATTTCACCAGGGTAAAAGATAATCTGAAAGAGATGAACCCTGAATTGAATTATCGTCTCGGTCTTGCACTTTTAAAAGAGAATAGATTGAAAGAAGCAGAATCGATTTTAAGAGAATCGAGCAGTGACAATTTATGGGGTGCTAAATCTACATACTTTTTGGCGAGAATCTACCACCTCAAAGGAGAATTGGACAGCACATCCCTGATACTAAAGCGTATTCCGAAAACATATTCAGACCCTGTTGCATCTATGTGGTCATACTTCTGTCTGGCTGAGATGGAGAGGATGAATAAAAACTATGATAAAGCGATGGAATATTTTTACAAAGTTAGAGGCTACACCACAGATGAATGGATCGCGGAAGAATCCCTTTTTCGAATTGGTCTCTGTGCTTTTTTGAATCAGAAATGGAGAGATGCGAGGGATGCCTTTTTAATCCTTACAGAAGATAGTGGGAGTGTTTTCTACCAGAGCGGACTCTTCTTCGCTGCAGAATCGGAATACAAAAGAGGGATGTACAAAACATCTCAGAGACTATATGAGAAGGCATTAGAAACTCCTTTCAAAATGCATTCACTCTACGGGTTAGGATATTCTTACTACAGGCAGGGTATATTTAAAAAATCTATATCCAAATTCAAGGAGTTTTTGGAACTTTATCGAGATTCTCCTCTTGCAGATGATGCAAGATACCGAATCGCAAAGGCATACTTCTCTATGAATAGATGTGATGAGGCTGTCAAATATCTTTCCACACTGAAGGACGAGGATAGTTATTACCTGCTCAGCAGATGTTATATAAAACTCTCATTATATGATGATGCCCTATCTGAACTTGATAAATTACAAAAAGAGTACCCTCAGGGCAGGCTATACGACCGCGCACAGAAACTGATGGGCGATGTATATTTTGAGAAGGGGTGGTATCGAACTGCTATCAAATCTTACAGAAAATTAGAGGGAATAGCTTCGGTTTCTCTATTGGATGAAGCGAGATACCAGATCGAGAGATGTTATTACAAACTTGGAATATATAAATCACCGTTAACTATATCGCGACACTATATCTCAAACTATCCTAAAAGTCCGAAATCAGCAATTCTACAATTAGAACTTGCAGATTATTTTTATGAGACTAAACAGTATCAGAGAGCGATTAAAGAGTACAAAAAGTTTTTGAACGATTTTTTGTGGAGTGACAAATTTGTAGATGCACATTTTGGATTGGCAAGGTCCTACTACCAGATAGGAGCTTACTATCGTGCTATAGAAGAATATCTCAAAATAACAGAATACGACCACCCGATGGCTCCCAAGGCATACTTTGAGGCAGCGAATGTGTATTTTGTGCGTAAAGATTACGATTCGGCGATAGCAGGGTTTCAAGACTTGATTGAGAAATTCAAAGAGACTGATTATGCAGAAGAGTCGCAGTATATGATTGGTATATGCTATATGGAACTACATCTGTATGAAGAAGCGAGAATCTCTTTTGAGCGACTCATATCCGAATATCCTGATTCTCCATTTGTTGAAGAGGCACAATTTAAGATAGCATCTGCTTTTTATGAACAGGGGATGTTTGATGAGGCGTTGGATAAATTGGAAGAAATTAGCGAGTCTTCAAAAGGGAGAACGAGGGCGGATGCCTATTTTATGACAGCAGGGATACATTTGGAAAAGGGGGAGTATGAACTTGCTACAGATGCATACCTCAAATCTGCCAACTTTTGCAAGGGTGACTTAAAGGCGATGGCTTTGGTCATGGCTGCGAGGTCATTGGAAAAACTCGACAGTCATCAGGAGGCAATATCAATATATGAAAAGGCCAAGAATTTTGCAACCGACCAGAAGACAAAAGAAAATATAGAAGCGGAGATTAGAAGATTGAAGGAGCTTGATGAAAAAGATTAGTATCATAATTATCTCAATGTTCTTATTTCAACTACTCTCTGCATCACAGAAATACGACCCTATAATAAAGAGGGCTTCATCGCAATACGGGATTCCTGTTTCACTCATCAAGTCTGTAATAAAGTTCGAGTCCAATTTCAACCCATACGCTGTATCACCATCCGGGGCAATAGGACTTATGCAACTTATGCCCGAGACTGCAAAGGGGCTTGGTGTTCGTAATCCATTCAATCCTGAGGAAAACATCTTTGCAGGTGTGAGATTTTTGAGGATACTGTTTGACCGGTATGGAGGGAATGTAGTTCTGACATTGGCTGCATACAATGCAGGTCCTACTCTGGTGGACAGATTTGGTGGAATTCCTCCGGGTGAAAGGACAAAGAAATTTGTAAAAGATGTCTTAAAAGACTGCAAATTCTACAGAAAAGGTCTATGGTATAAGGTGAAAGACGGTCAGATTGTCATAACAAATATACCATAAAGACTACTGCATACTATCTTATAGATTTTTGCACAGTCTCTTTTATACCAAAAAGGAAGAGAAGAAAATGTCTAATTTGTATGATAATCCAAAATATTACGAAATAGTTTTTTCCTTTCGAGACATTCCTGGTGAAGTTGATGTGTTTGAAGAGTGTTTCAAGCATTTTTCTCTAATTCCAGTAAAATCAGTATTAGAACTGGGATGTGGAAATAGCCCTCATATGGAAGAACTTGTCAAGAGAGGATACCAGTATAACGGGCTTGACTTAAGCAAAGCTATGTTGGAATATAGTAGGCAAAAGGCTTTGCGCATCGGTGCGAAGGTAAACCTTATTCATGGAAATATGATAGATTTCTCTCTTGATGCAGTGGTTGATTTTGTCTATATAACTCTTGGCTCTTTGTATGTCAGGAATACATCAGAGCTTATGAAACATTTTGATTCGGTTTCTGCAGTATTGAAAAAAGGCGGTTTATATCTGCTTGATTGGTGTATCCAATTTACTCTATCATCAGATAAAGAAACTTGGGAGATAGAAAAAGAGAGGATTAAAGTTAACACTACAGTGTCGGGGAAAGACATAAATCCTATTGAACAGACCTTTGAAGAAACCATTGCTATTGAAGTCAATGATCATGGGAAACATCATATTATTACCGAAAAAAATGTTAAAAGGGCTATATACCCCCAAGAGTTTTTGTGCTTAGTTCGCAGTCTCAAAGATTTTGAGTTTGTCGGTTGGTGGAATAACTGGGATCTTAGCCAGCTATTAGAACAGGCAACCAAGATCGACCGACCAATTACACTTATTCGGAGGATATGAATTAGAACGGTGGGATCAAACCTTTCCATACGGATCCGTAGGGATAAAATTTACTTCAATCAATTTGTGAAAGAAAAATAGATGCTATACATTTCTTAACATATTTTGCAAGATTACGAGGCAGGCTTTTTGTATGATCAAAAATTGTCAAGACTTGAGACTATTCAGCAACTGTTATAACTAAAGGAGACTTAAGATATGGATGATAAACTCAAGCAGGAGATGATGTCCTATTATGATGAGAGAGCACAAGAGTATGATGAAATCTACATAGGGAAAGGGCCTGCTATCCCGGGCTCTGCTGCTTATAAAAACGATGTGACTAAAATCAGTGAGATGATCTCCGCATTTGGGAGGGGCCATTTGATCGATATAGGATGTGGAACTGGATTTTGGTTGCCCCACTATGCACGAAACTGTTCGCGAATAACATTGATTGAGCAATCAGAAAATATGCTTTCAGAATGCAGAAGGAGAGTTGATAAATTTGGGTTAAAAGGTAAATGTCATTTTTTGTGAAACTTAAGAAGATTCTCAAGCCCAATGCAGAGTTAATGTTTATTG
>JAUXAN010000032.1 GCA_030619885.1 bacterium | reverse complement strand
GGCGTGTCCTTCTTCAAGATACCGGAAAGCTTCGGGGACCTCACTTAAGGGGTAACGTCTATCTATAACAGGTACGACCTTGCCGGCTTCAAAAAGCTCTTTCAAAAAAACCAAATCTTCTTTTTTGTTTGGTTTCCACATCACTACACCCATTTTCTTACTCCCGGTCATGGAGATCAATAGTCCTAGAAGCATATTTAGAAATAGTCGAGTCATGGAACCTCCGACCATGACAAAAATTCCCTTGGAACTCAAAGCACGCCTGTAATCGAATATCGAACGATGTACTACAACATCTAGAATCAGGTCATAACGCTGCTCATTTTTGGTGAAATCCTCTTGGGTGTAATCAATAACCTGGTCTGCACCAATCGAGCGCAGCATGTCTAATTTCTCCGTACTGTCCACACCAGTCACTTCAGCCCCGAAGTACTTGGCAAGCTGTACTGCAAACGAACCCACACCACCACCCGCACCATTAATCAAAACCTTTTGTCCTGGCTGAATCTGTCCTTTATCGCGAAGACCCTGCAGGGCCATGACTGCCGCTTGAGGTACGGCCGCTACTTCCTCGAATGTCATACTGGCCGGCTTCAGCGCTAATGCATTTTCACGACCACATACATACTCGGCAAAACCACCCCAACCACACCCGCATAGGTCCCCGAACACCTCATCACCTGGCTGAAACTGCTTTACGTTTCTGCCAACCGCTTCAACCCGCCCCGCTATGTCAGCTCCGAGTATCTTGTATTTTGGTTTTAGAAGCCCCCATAGGCGGACCAAGAACGGCGTACCTCTCAGGAGATCCCAGTCCCATGAATTTACGGATGCCGCATGAACTTTTATCAAGACTTCATTGTCCTTAGGAGTAGGTTTTTCTACCTCTTTTAATTCAAGAACATCGGGGGGGCCATATTTGTAATAAACAATAGCTTTCATTTGGGTACCCTTCCTTATTTGATTGATAGTAATTTTTAAAAATTGTCCCAAAACGTCATCTAACGTTTCCGGGGTTGCCGAAGTCGCCGTGGGCGATTTTGGCGAAGCGTAGCGAAGTCGACAACCCCGTGTTAGGCGATGTGGCGGCAACCAACTTTGACCTATTCCTAACCTAGCTCAACGGTAAGGTGGACTACTGGGACTACTCCCCGCCTTCCCCCATCGGAGGGATGGCGCCGAGCTGCTGCATCAGACTCAGGAAGTCGGCCTCGAGCCACCATTCGACCTGGCTGCCGTCGGCCATCCGGATGATGTAGACTCCGGTGAAAGCCACCTGCTTGTTCGTCGCGGGGATGCCCATGTACTCGCCCTTGTGCGTGGCTCGCAACGTCCAACGTGCTACCACCTTGTCGCCTTCAGCAATCATGTCGTGTATCGTGTAACGCTTGTCGGGGAACGCGGCACCCAACACAGCCATCAACTGCTTCATGCCGTCATGGCCCCTTATCTCCTGACCGCCCGGCCCGTGCCAGACGCAGTCGGCGGCGTAGCGCTCGTCTATCAGTGTCTCGTCGCCCTTGAGCTCCCACCGCTCGAATTCGTCACGGACGAGGGCCTTGTTCTCTTCTACCTTCGCTGCTTGTCTCTCACATCCAGCCATCAACAGCAGTAGAGCCGTAAAGGCAATGACCGCGATTAAAAAGCTGAAGATTTGTTCAATTTTACGCATCTTGCACCTCCTTTCGTGATATATGACTCAGCGCATGTCTGAGTCCGCTGGTATCGCTGGTTGCCGCCGTTTCGCCTAACTCGGTTATATACGAAATAGTGTCGTATACACTCCCAATTTGGTGGTATATGTGACATAGTGTCGTATATACCACCCTATGGATGGTACTTATTTTCCAATATCACCTCCTTTGTTCAGGTTATCTAAAGGGCTTGTTATACTACCCAAGAATTTATTACTCACATGGGTATAGATTTCTGTTGTTTTGCTACTTTTATGCCCTAAGAGTTCTTGGATATACCTTAAATCTACCCCGCTTTCCAATAGATGAGTGGCAAAGCTATGTCTGAGACTGTGAATCCCTACATCTTTTTTGATATTTGATTTATGACGAGCACTTTCAAATATCCTTTGGACAGTTCTTATTGTAATATGCTTTTCTTTGATTTCTCCCTCAAATAACCATTTGTTCGGTCTATATTCCTTATAATACTGCCTCAATGTATTTAATGCTACATTTGAATAGGGCAAGGCAACGGCAATCTTTTCCTGTTGCGCAGTAGTTATCCTAATCCTATTGGATTTCATTCTTCTCATCTATATAGGTATATATTCCGCTCAGTTTCTGTCAAGGAAAATGTGAGGTTCTGAAAAAGTCTTCCTAATCACGAAAGCAGGTATAAATTCTTCGCAGGTCGCAGACCTGTATGGAAAGAAGAAAAATCTCCTGTGCTTTAATCTACGTAAATAATCTATGTCCTATTAAAATGTTTTTGAATAGATAATAATCTGTGACTATCTGTCCATACGGATCCTGAGATGATAATCAGTATCTGAATTGCTAAATTCTCCTATTTTTTATTGACAATTAAGAACAATTTTGTATTGTTTGGCACAGAAAGGAGAAGTTTATGAGGTATATAGATTATAAATCACCAGAGATTGGAAAAAATGCAATGGAATTGATGGAACGGGATAAGGTGATGATGTTCGGTGCACATACACGAACGAGGGAGATTCCACTCGTAGTTGACTACGCAAAAGGTGCAACGATTAAAGATGTAGACGGTAAAGAATTTTTGGACTTTGGAGCAGGATATGCGGTGGTATCAGCAGGACACTGTCCACAGGAAGTTATAGACGCAATTACGGAGCAGTCAAAGAAATTGATACACATTTCAGGAAGTGATTTTTATTATCTACCGCAGATCGAACTGGCGGAAAAATTGGTCCAGATTACACCGGGGAAATTTTCCAAAAAGATCTACTTTGGAAATTCGGGTGCAGAATCTATTGATGCATCGTTAAAGATATGCCGCCATTTTACCCGTCGTTCTAAGATAATTTCATATTTTGGCGCTTTTCACGGTAGAACCTTTGCAGGTATGTCTGTTAGTGGAAGTAAAGCCATACAGAAGGCATATTTTTCACCGCTTCTGCCAGAAGTTACCCATACACCTTATGCATATTGTTATAGATGCACGTTAAATCTCGAATACCCAACATGCAAAAAGGAGCCATATTTAGAAACAGATATCCCGATGCTGCCGTGCGTTGAATGGTTGACCGATGTGGTTTTTAAACAGCTGGTAGATCCAGAAGAAGTGGCTGGTTTGATAGTGGAGCCGATACAGGGTGAAGGTGGTTATTTAGTACCGCCACCTGAGTTTCATAAATTATTGAGGGCTATAACAAAAAGATATGGCATCATTTACATCGCGGATGAAATACAGTCAGGACTTGGCAGGACCGGCAAATGGTTCGCTCTCGACCACTGGAATGTGGAACCTGATATAATTCTCATTGCAAAGGCTTTAGCATCAGGACTCCCTTTGAGCGCTGTCGTTGGAAAAGCAGAACTGATGGACTCCGAAGTTAATTCAAAGGCATGGAGGGCAGGCTCACACGGAAGTACATTTGGAGGGAATCCTGTATCCTGTGCCGCAGGGGTCGAAACACTGAAGTTATTAGAAAATGGCCTGATCGAAAATGCTGCAAAAATTGGTAACTACATAAAAGAAAAACTCGTTGAGATACAACAGCGACATCGCATAATCGGTGATGTGAGAGGAGTTGGATTGATGATTGGAATAGAGATAGTTGCCGATAAAAAAACGAAGAAAAGACTGCCTGAAGACTTGACCAAGGATGGGAAGAATATAAAACAGGTAGTTATGGGCTCCTGTTTTAAGCGTGGACTCATCGTTTTAGGCTGTGGGGTCAACTCGATAAGATTCTCACCACCCCTGACGATAACGAAGGAAGAGGCTGACAGGGCATCGAATATATTTGAAGATGTGATAGAGGAGATAGAAAGAGCAGTTCAGGGATAGATACTTACATTGTTTTTTCCATTCGCTTTGGATTGATATAGAGCTTTATCAGCAGACATTATCAAACTATCTTTATAATTATGTTCAGTGTCAATTTTTCCTATCTTTTTAAAATCGATTGAAGCCACCCCTGCACTAATTGTAAGTTTAGCCCTAACATCCTCTACCTTGAGTTTTAGCTTTTCTACTCTCTCTCTAATTCTTTCAGCCATCATTTTGGCGCCTTCTAAATCGGTCTCTGGTAGAATCAAACCGAACTCTTCACCGCCGTAGCGGGCGCATACATCAGATTGCCGTTTCAGTTCGTTAAATACATTGGCAACCATTTTCAGGACCTTATCCCCTTCGAGATGTCCATAACTGTCATTATAATCTTTGAAGTTGTCAATATCAATCATAATCAGAGAGACAGTGTATCTATACCTTTTAGCCCTTGACAGTTCCTCTTCAAGCCTCTCATGAAAAAAACGGTGATTGAACAGACGGGTTAGTCCATCAGTTACAGCCAGGCTATGAAGTTCCAAATTGGCATCTCTAAGTTCTTGATTGGTCTTCAATAGTTTGACCTGCAAATTTCTTATCTCGAGTTGAGTCTTTATCCGTGCAAGGAGTTCTTTTTTATCGAAGGATTTCGTGAGATAATCGTGGGCTCCTAAGGAGAGCCCTTCCACCGTTTTCTCTTTTTCCCTCTTAGATGTGAGTATGATAACAGGAATATCCGACCACTCCTTATGAGACTTTATCTCTTTTATCATCTCAAACCCATCAATTACAGGCATTACAATACCGGTGATTATCAAATCGTATCTATCTTCTTTGAGTTTTTTTAGACCTTCCAGACCGTTAAATGCTACAGTGAGTTCTATATCCTTCTCCCCCTCCAATGTGTCTTTTATGATTTGACAGGTGAGTTTACTATCATCAACTGCCAGTACTTTATTCTTCATAATATGTTAACGAAAATTATCGAGAAATTTTTTCACACCCACTCTTCCATATTGAGCAATCATTTCTACTACGACATAATATGCGCTGATATAGCCTGTTCTCGCCTTCTCCCTCTCTCCGCTCATTATTAACTTTTCTATCTTCTTTACATCGGTGACAGGTTCACACCCACCTGCATTCAATAGTTTTGAAATTTCCCCTGACATATAAACAGCTAACCCTTCGTTGAACCAGAAGGGACATTTTGAATGCGTGGACTGATTCACCACCACATGGGTATATTCATGGATTAAGGTGTGTTTTAATATTCCTTTTTTTTTCAGAATATTTGCTGGCTGAATAATGATGGTATCGCCCTTGGTTATACCAGAACGCCACCAGGTGCATCTCGTCTCTGAGACGAAATGCTCTGTAGAACTGGATACTTTGATAAAAAAAGGTCTCAGATGGGTAAGTCCTATTATCTTTTCAACCCTATCTTTCGCATAGTCGAGTATAGTTATAATCTCTTCTACCGTATATTCAGAAATCGATTTTTCGCAAACTATAGTGAAATCCGGGGTAGGGAACAGGCATGCCTGTTCCCTACCAGGAGCTATGAGACAACATAACAGAACTGCGACTGAAATCATGATATCTATTTTACATAATATTTAAAACTTGTCAAGGGACTTGACAAGAAAATATCTATTTCTATTCTGAATTTATATGTTTAAAGATATATTGAAAACTATTCAGGGTGAGTTTTCAGGCGAAGCGGCAAAGAGATATGTCGGGGGAATAACCAGATTCCACCGCATCCAGGCTTCACCAGGATATAGAGAGGCTGCCCGATACTGCACACAACTCCTTAAAGACTATCAAATAGATACAGAACTCCTCATCTTTCCAGCCGATGGAAAGACTTTTTACTGGTCCTGTCTTATGCCCCAGGAGTGGGATGTGGATGAGGCAAGTCTGTGGCTTATCTCTCCTGAGCGTAAAAAACTTGCAGACTATTTTGAATCTAAATTGAGCATTATCCAGAGGAGTGGGTCATGCGATGTGGAAACTGATGTAGTGGTGCTCGAAGATGGAGAAGAAAAAAGTGAATATAAGGGCTTAAATCTTAGGAGGAAGATAGTCCTAACTTCTGGTGATTTGAGAAGGGTGTATGAACTTGCGGTCGTAAAATACGGTGCTGCAGGTATAATCTTCGACGGGATGCGTGAAATTCCGAATGTACGGAGTCGTTTCACCATATCTGATGCGCTCCAGTATACATCATTCTGGTGGGGAGAAGAAACTAAGAAATGCTTCGGTTTCGTCCTTTCGCCCACACAGGGGGAGAGACTGTGTAAATTGATAAAAAATGAAAATCGCAAAGGTAAAAAAGTAAAGGTTCACGCAGTGGTAAAAAGTCGGTTTTATGATGGAAGTATAGAGGTAGTGTCAGGTTTCATCAAAGGCAAAACGGATGAGGAAGTGCTGCTCGTTGCCCATCTCTGCCATCCCCAGCCCTCTGCCAATGACAATGCATCTGGATGTGGGACACTCATAGAGGTCGCTCGCACTTTGAAAAAATTACCCCCACCTAAAAGGGGGATCAGATTCCTTTTGATTCCAGAGATGACAGGTACTTATGCCTATCTTGCAAACAATGAAGACAAAATTCCGAAAACAGTTGCAGGATGCAATCTCGATATGGTGGGTGAAAATCAAGAATTATGCGGCAGTTCTTTCTTAATCGAAGAAACCCCTTTTGCACTTCCGAGTTTTACAAATGAACTGATTTCGAGGATTCGGGATGAACTCACATCAGAGCAACCGAGTTATACGGGGGCAGGAGGGTATGGACTCTTCAAATATGCTGTATCCCCTTTTTCAGGAGGTAGTGACCATTATATCCTGTCAGACCCCTCTGTCGGCATCCCAACACCTATGTTAATTCAGTGGCCGGATATGTTCTATCACACGAGCCTTGACACACTGGAGAAGGTTGACCCCAAAATGATTAAGCGAGTAGGGGCAGTTGCTGCCACTTATATATATTTTCTCGCAAATGCAGGAGAAGATGAAGCTCGATGGCTTGGTTATGAAGTCATCTCTCGATACAAGAGAAAAGTTTTAAAACTTTCACAGGATGCACTTACTGAGTCGATGAGTTCAGCCAAGAAGAACAAGTCACAGATACCCTTCAAGCTACGATTAGAATTTATTTTAGAGCGAACAAAAATAGGGCTCGACTCTTTACTCAAGTTAGGTACAAAGAAAGATTTCATTGAGAAACTCAAAGAGGAAATCACTCACTTCACAGATTCGGGGATTACCTCTGGAGTGCATCTGGAAGCAACCTCCGGAACAGGTAAAAGTAGGAAATTGACAACTTACGAGAAGAGGGTTAAAAGAATTGTGCCTGAAAGGTCGTATCGCGGCCCAATAAATCTCCGTCCATATATTGGCAGATTAAATGAGAAAGATAGAGAAAAACTTCATAGATTAAGAAAGGAATACAAGGAAAAATTTTCACTTTTAACTACACTCGGTGAATACTGGACAGATGGGCAACGAAGTTTGTTTGAGATAGCGAATCTTATTCAATTAGAAACGGGGGAAGAAGCAACCCGTCTATTGGCAGAATACTTCGACATACTCTCAAAACTCAGTTTAATGAAGATGGTGACCAATTAGCACGAAATCCATAGGAATAGTCCTTTAGATAATCTGGAAAAGGCAGGAGTTGATAAAACAGTAGACAGTTGTTAGTATTTAGTAGTTGGTGAAAAACAAACAAGGATTAAGAAAGGAGCAAAAGATGAAGGAGACATTGTTAAAGAGTTTTGGTATGACGAGCCTGGCTGCTGTGGTGGGAGCAGGATTGGGGATTTTTGTATGACGTATCCTGGCATCCATAGCACTACCAGCTTCATATCATTACATCTTCTCAAATGAAGAAGTTTCCTTCTTAAAGGAAGGGATGGGATCATTCAACTTTTTTCTTCACACAGGTACCGGTTTAATCTTTGGCACTGTGGTTATTGTTTCAGCGATTGCATACTTTATCATTTTTCTAAGGTCACTCAATCCTCAATTTGGATTCAGATGGTTCCGTACCCGTGCAGGTGCATTCAAGATGGTTCTCGTTATTGTTCTTCTCTTAATCGGCGGCTGTATGATTAGCTACAGTATCTACATTCAAGAACAAATAGGGTTTCCAGAACTTACATTCTTGGCTGTTATCGCTATACTCTCCGGTGCCATCTGGGCTATTGTAAGTAAAACAGGATTCGGTTCGGAAACCCCCAAACCTCGCGGTGTTATTATTTCATTCCTTACGGGTGCAATCGCGGTTGTAGTATGGGGTGTTTTTGTCTATCTTTTCAGTCATTTCTATTTTAACTGGCTTCTTAAACTTGTAGCGGAGGTATGGGGAGGCTGGGGTGAAGTTACCACACGCGGCTTTCTTATACTTCTATACGGGATGACCGCATCCTTTGCTTGCGCATTTGCCATTGGAGGTGGACTTGCACTCGCATTGAATCCAGCAAAGGTTAATGTGAAAACACGACTTCATCTCCTTATCATCCCCTTGATACTCATTATTGGAGGCTCAACATTCCTTCTGTCCTTCCGTAGTGATGCCGTATCAAAGTACGATATGGATAAGAGAACGCTCGCTGAAGCCTGTGGGATACCTGAATCTGCCACTGACACAATGACAGTTGTTTTCTTTGGCAGCAAGGAGGGAGTGCCTACGGCAGGCATTGAGAATTGGCCGTTCTCTGTTTCTCCGATGAGTTTCATGGGAGCAGGAAAGGTTGATGTATCTATTGCTTCACTCAAGAAAATAGAAGAATATTCAAAGTCTCATCTCAATCAAACTCTGTTCACACGTGCAGCAAGGGATGCCTTATGGAGAGGTTATATGCTCAACTGGATGGTGCGGGAAGCAACCGCATATCAGTTTGTTGCAACAAGGGACTACCTCATAACCAGAATGCTTTTCCTGTCACGATTGAAGAACGTTCCAGTTACAAAGGAAGCAGTATCTTATGCAGACCACTTCTCGAATGAGACCAATTATACCATTGGTAAGAAGGGAGCAAGGCCTCTCGCTCTAATTTACAATCACATTGGAATGCCCGATAAGGCAAAGTACTGGGCACTTAGGAGTGATGAGCCTGATGAGATAGAGATTTCTGAACATCCTTTAGTTACAAACGGTTTAATCTCGGGGAGGATCATTCTCAACGAGAAACCATTCCGAGGTAGAGTTGCGCTCTTTAATACTGAAGAGGAGGAAGTAAGTGCTATTTCTGGGTTCGTCAGGTTTACGAATATTGTTGATGCCACCGATACGGAAAATGGTCTATTCTCTTTTGAGAATATTGGCGAAGGCAAATACTTCCTCGCAGTGATGGTTAAAACAGAGAAGAAACCTCCAGAAATAGAAGTAAAACACAACCCTGGTATTGTTTCGATCTCATCCAAAGCTCCGAAAGCAGATCTTGGAATGATCAGTATACGGATAAGATAAGACTAAATGTTTTTGTTTTCCATTCAGGTTATGTATAATCTATTTCGCATATACCTATAAATTAAAAGGATATATGCAATTAACTGCGGATATAAACAAGTTAGGTGAAACAATGCCAAAGGAGGTTACATATGGACCAAGATCACAAAAGACAAATAGAAGAAATCATTGGTGGAATGAAATGCCCAAAAGATTTTGAATGCTACAAATTGGGTTTTAATAATCTTTGTAAAGCAAAAGATATTGGGATAGAATCCTTTCTTGAGTGTCTGGAAAAGAATCCACAAGCGTGCAAATTCTCAATTTCTTTTGGGCATTCATATTTTTGTCAATGTCCTCTTCGTAACTATATCGCTAAAAAATTGAAGAAGTGAACTTTGCCATTACATTACCTAACACGGCGTAAAAGGCTACAGGCATTTATGCCTGTAGCCCAAATTCTGCTTCGCAGAACTTCTTTTACACTGATAAAGTTATACGACATTGCCTTAACAAATACATTGGTAGTGTAATGCATAGCAACTCTATAATTTAGGAGGATGTGTAAAAATGGAATCCAAAAATAAAAAATCAAGATATTATAAAATAGGAACAAAACTCCTGCATTCTGGAGAAATTGAGGAAGAAAGTTGCGGGTCAGTAATCACACCAATATACAGAGCCTCAACTTACAACTTAAATGAAGATGTCTATTGTTTGATTAAGAAATATTGCAAAACTGAGGATTTGAATACAAAAATAAATGATAAGGAGTTGAAAGAATTAAGGTACAGATTTTTTTATACGCGTGATTCCAATCCCAATGTTGCAGTAGTACAGAGAAAAATGGCAATGATTGAAGAATGCGATGATTGTGTTGCAACCTCATCAGGAATGGGCGCAATATCATCAACGATTCTTAGTATTATTAAAGGGAAAAAGTACATCGTTTCCACACCCAATCTCTACGGTACAAGTTTCTCGTTCATCTTCAGCGAACTAGAAGAAATATATGGTGTAGAAGTAATAAAGTTAGAAGATTTTTTGTCAAAGAAATGGAGAAAGAAAATTGATGGCTATGAAATTTCTGCAGTATATGTTGAATCCCTATCCAATCCATTTCTTTTGATTCCCCCTCTTGAAGAAATTAGGGAATTAAGAGATGAACTGTGCCCAGAGACTCCAATAATCGTAGATAATACATTTCTTACTCCTGTCAACTATAAGCTTTTCAGTATACTTGACTCTGAACGAGATATCGTATTATATAGCGCTACAAAATATCTTGGTGGACATAGCGATGTTGTTGCAGGAATTGCTTGTGGCTCTCTATCAAAAATAAACAAAGTTTGGGAGAAAATGGCACTATATGGATGCTGTCTGGATGCAGAGACAGCATATTATCTTGAAAGAGGTCTTAAAACACTTCACTTAAGGATGGAGAGACACAACCATAACATGTATGAAGTTTTTAAATATTTGGTAGATGTTTCAGAAAAATGTAGGATAAAAATTTTTCACCCATTGAATGGTAAGTATCAAATCCCAGATTTTGCGAAAACACTTGTAGAACAAAAACGACTCGGTGGCGTGATTACATTCAACATCAATGGTAAAAATGAAAAGGATGGAATAAGGTTTATGAACATTCTTCATGAAAGAGGTGTGATAAAGCATGCCACAAGCCTCGGTGGTGTGGAAAGTTTAATCAGTATGCCATACAATACATCACAACCCACATGGGAACAACAAGAGATGCTGGGTCTCAAAAATTACCGGTGTTTGTTGCGTCTCTCAGTAGGAATTGAAGATGTTGAAGACATAATAGACTCTCTTGATAAGGCATTCAAGGAAATATGTAGATGAAATCTTTAAAAATCAGAAAAATCGCAGTCGGCAACGTCGCTTAACACATATTAAAGGCTCTGTGGCAAGAAAAAATTTAGACACTGATTACCACAGATTTCACAGATTAAAGCACAGGAGTCCTTAAATTAAGTTTACTTTCTCCATTTCTCCTTTTCATACCGATCCCATATCCCTACGGATCCGTTCCATACGGATGCTGTGCAATGGACGGGTCTGCGATCTGCGGAAAATTTATACTTGATCTGTCATACGATACCTACGCATCCGTATGGGTGGTTAGGAAGAACTTGACAAATTAGGGGAAATATTCCAAAGTGGACAGTATAGATGCAGAATTTGAAACGAATATTGGAAAGGATTGATGGCTGCGGTTATAAGGATTACAAGGAGTTAAGAGGTAAATACGAGTGGCAAGACTATACTCTATTCATCGATGTAGTCCAGGGCGATCCATTTGCCTCACCCTCTCGAGTGAGGGTAAGAGTCCCACAAATAAGAGCCAATTTTCCCCCTGGTATATTTAACTCCTCTCCACGACTGATTGCCTTGTCTGACTGGATTACAAGGAAATTCGGTGAGGCTATCAAACTACATTGTAAGGGCCCAAGAGGAACAGGTGGCTCAGGCTTGATAGAGATTGTAACTCCTGGTCAGGAAATACTTCAGAGGTCGTCCATTATAATAAATTCCGATTTTGTGGAAGCGCGATTTTTCATAGGTTTACCCGCTTATGGAAGGCGAATATCTGGCAGGACGGCTTACGAGATGTTTTTCGAGGAAATACCAAAGATTGTAGAGGCATCGCTTTTTATGAAGAATCTCGACAGGTCTGAAATTACTGAGTATGTGGATTTTCTGGAGGGTGTTGAATTTATACGCTCCAGCCTCACCTCACATAGGCTTGTGGCTTTTATATGTGACAATTCCATTCTCCCAAGGCGAAGTGGCATAGATGAACGCCCAATGAAGCATGCTGTTCCATTTAAATCACCAGAGTCTTTAAGGGTAAACTTTGCTACTCCGCATCACGGGGATATTTCCGGCATGGGCATTCCTGAAGGAATTACATTAATCGTTGGTGGTGGTTACCATGGTAAATCAACCCTCCTTCGAGCAATCGAGAGAGGGGTCTATCCTCATATACCAGGAGATGGTAGAGAGTGGGCTATAACTGTTGAGGACGCATTCAAGGTGAGAGCTGAGGATGGCCGTGGGATTGAGAAGGTTGATATATCCCCCTTTATACAAACTTTGCCAATGGGTATGTCTACTCGGTGTTTTTCGACCCCAGACGCATCAGGATCAACATCCCAGGCAGCGAATATAATTGAAGCAATAGAGGCAGGGGCTAAACTCTTACTAATTGATGAGGATACATCGGCAACCAACTTTATGATACGAGACAGGAGAATGCAACAACTGGTGAGTAAGGACAAGGAACCCATCACCCCCTTCGTCGATCAGGCAAGGAATTTGTATAATGATTTAGGAGTGAGTACAATTCTTGTAATGGGTGGGTCCGGTGATTATCTTGATGTTGCGGATAATGTCATCTCCCTTGAGACTTATATTCCTCATGAGGTAACCCAGCGTGCAAGAGAGGTTGCGAAAGAGAATCCAACCAATCGTGTGAGAGAGGGTGGAAGCAAATTTGCTCTTCCGACTCCAAGGGCCCCTTTGCCAAAAAGTTTTAATCTAAGATCAGGAAAGATAAAGGTCAGAGGTACCCATACACTACTATTTGGCAGAAGCACGATTGACCTCTCTTATGTAGAACAGCTTATAGATTCAGGACAGACACGCGCAATTGGAGATGCAATCTATTACCTTGCCCTGCACTACTTTGATGGTAAGAGAGGTCTCAAGAAGAGTCTTGACTTACTATACGAAGAATTTAAGTTTCGAGGACTTGGTCTACTTTCTAAAATCCCTAAGGGTGATTATGCTTTACCTCGCAAGCTGGAACTTGCAAGTGCGATAAACCGTCTCCGCACACTAAGGGTCAATCTTTGCGCGTAAAACACTTATGAAAGGAGGTAAAAGTATGAATTCATCAGATAGACAGAGAATAGTAGCGATAATGAAAGAGACCTGTCTCCATGCGTACCTGGCTAATTGCGATGGCGACCAACCAACAGTTCGTCCAGTATCTCCAATAGTCGAGGATAACATGTCTGTGTGGGTAACGACTTTCAGTACTTCTAGAAAGGTAAAACAAATACGGCAAAATCCCAAGATTTGTCTTGCTTTTGTAGAGCAACCTCGCGGAGATAAAGCCGCTACTGTCATCGGTGAAGCTGAAATAATCACAAATATAGAAGAGAAAAAGAGAGTGTGGAAGCTAGCAACCTTCGATTTGTCGGAACATTTCCCGAATGGTCCAGAGTCTGACGAATTCTGCTTACTGAAAATCATAATTAAGAAGGTCGAATGGAGAGATAGTTGGACGAGCGAGGCAAATGTGTATGAACCAGCCCAAAAATGAGCAGAGATATGAGCAATAAAAGGGGATTATGGTACTTTTATATTTTTTCCTTGACTTTCGGCTCTAAATATACAATATCTTGGAGATGAAAAATGTAGGCATAATCTGCAATCCTAATAAACCCGAAGCAAAAAAGATACTCTCAAAACTCATCCTCTGGCTTGAACAGAGAGAGAAGAAGGTATTGGTCGGGCAGGATGCGGTTTCTATATTGAATAAACCGGCAGTCGCCATCTCACTCGCCGAGTTGAAAAATAGATGCGACCTCATAATCGCAATGGGTGGAGATGGGACACTTCTTAAGGCTGCAAGATATGTTGGCGCAAGTGGTGTCCCGATATTCGGTGTCAATATAGGAAGTCTTGGTTTTCTTACAGATATTGTGCTCGATGAGTTATATGCGAGATTGAATGATGTGCTCTGTAATAGATTTAAAATAGATAGAAGGATGGTGCTGGAAGCAAAGATAGGAAAAGATAGATATTGTGCCCTGAACGATTTCGTCATATCAATGGGTGCGAGTTGCAGGATGATAGAACTGGAAATATATGTCTCTGAAGACTATGTATGCAAATATCCTGCAGATGGTGTTATAGTTGCTACCCCCACAGGTTCAACCGCATATTCTCTTGCATCCGGTGGACCCATCGTAGACCCCCGGATGAAGGCGATTGTCATCAGTCCTATATGTCCGCATTCCCTCGGAGTGCGTCCGATGGTCGTCCATCCCGATGAAAAGGTGAAAATCATTGTGAAATCTAAAGCAGAGGATGTGAGATTCACTGTGGATGGACAGACAGGTCTACAACTTCCATCAGATACAAAAATAGTGATTAAACGGGCAAGACATTCTATAAAACTTATAAAGGCAAAACCGATGTCTTTCTATGAGATATTGCGTAACAAGTTGAAATGGGGCGGAAGAGGAGACTATGCTAAAAGAACTTGAAGTAGAGAATTTTGCAATAATGAAAAAACTTGCCTTTGAACCCAAGAAAGGGTTGAACATCTTAACAGGTGAGACCGGGACAGGAAAATCAATAATCATAGGTGCACTCGGCTTCATTCTTGGCGAAAAGACATCTGCGGATTCTATACGAAGTGGAAGCAAGCGCGCAGTGGTAGAAGGGGTATTTGAAATCGACCATATAGTGGCAGGACTCATCGAGGCAGCAGGGGTTGAAGTAGAGGACAGAACTGTAATTCTGAAAAGGGTCATATCCACAGATGGAAAAACAAAATGTTATGCAAATGGAAGCCCTGTTACCCTCTCCTTTATAAAAAAAATTGGTGATGAACTGCTCGATATGCACGGACAGCACGAACACCAATCACTACTAAAAGTTGCCAAACACCTCGACCTCCTCGATGGTTTTGCAAACTGTGCGCCGCTGAGAACGAAGTTTTCGACACTATACAAAAGATATCATCAGTTAAAAGAAGAACTCGACAAGAAAAAACAGGAGATGCATCTCTTGAAAGAGAAGGCTGAACTATACGACTTTCAAATAAAAGAGATAGAGAGGGCAAAACTCGTAGAGGGTGAAGATGCTGAACTCTTGAAAGAACAGAACATATTAGAAAATTATGAGGCTCTCTATAATAATATGCATCTCGTTTACAATCTTCTTTATGAAGATGAAAATTCTATTTTGAATAAACTCAGCATCATTACAAAAAATCTTGAAGAGGTCGCTAAGATAGACGAGACCCAGCAGTCAAAACTCGAATCTTCCCGTTCACTATTGTATGAAACAGAGGATCTTTCAAGAGAGGTATGCAAATATACCGATGGGATAGAATTTGACCCAAAGAGATTGGAGGAGGTGCATGAGCGACTGGCGATGATAGAGGGTTTAAAGAAAAAATATGGTGGAACAATATCCGAAATTCTTAAATATGGTGCTGAACTTGGTTCAAAAATTAATACGCTCGAGGGGAGTGATGAGGAGATATTAAAAATAGTGAGAGAACTTAAATCTATGAGAACAGACCTTGGTAATTTGGCGAAAGATCTTTCAGAAGCAAGAAAAGACGCAGCCTCCCATCTTGAAAAACAGGTATTAGAGGAACTGAAGGAACTCGGTATGGAAAGCGCCCGTTTCAAAATAGAGATGGAAAGCGAGCCAGATGAAGAAGGTCTGGTAGAAATTTTCGGTCAAAAATATCGCACAAAGCCAACAGGTATAGACACCGTTGAGTTTCTTATATCACCAAATATAGGGGAAGATTTGAGACCTTTGCGGAAAATCGCTTCAGGAGGAGAGATTTCTCGAATTATGCTTTCCCTGAAATCCATTCTTACAGATATTGACAGAATACCCATCCTCGTTTTCGATGAGATAGATATGGGAATTGGTAGTAAAACCGCAGAAGCGGTAGGTGAAAAGTTGAAGAAGATAGCAGAAAAGAGACAGGTGATATGTATAACCCACCTGCCACAGATCGCTGCCTTTGGAAGCACACACTATCAGGTAAAGAAAACGTCAAGAGGCGGACGTACCTACACCGAACTGAAGAGGTTGACAAAAAAGGAGAGAACCGAAGAGATAGCGAGGATGTTGGGAGGAAAGAAGGTAACAGAATCTACTATCGAAACAGCAAAAGAGATGCTGAAAAAGGAAAAATAATGGGAGATAAAACCTTTGAAGCATTCTATAAAGAAAAAGTCTCCACAACCAAGGTCTTCACAATTGCAAATATAATAAGTCTCGGGAGGCTGTGCCTTCTTCCATTTATACTTCTATTCATAACAAAAGAGACCCTCTACTATGAAAGACTATCGTTCTTTCTTCTTCTGATTGCAGTAATGACTGACCCGCTGGATGGATATATTGCCAGAAGATTTAATCAGGTGTCGGTGCTGGGCAATTTGATTGACCCTATCATAGATAAAGGATATACCGCTTCGATTGCAGTTTATCTAATTCTATTTAGAGACTTCCCCCTTTTCATCGCTTCAATAATTCTTCTAAGAGACCTTCTAATTATGATATTTGGCTATGCGATACTCAGAAAGAGGTTCGAATTGCCAAAATCAGACTTTATAGGTAAACTGACCGGGTGTGCATACGGTGCTTGTGCATTATCATATACGGTAAGGTGGTATCCTTACAACGAGTGGTTTGCATGGCTTGCACTTATTTTTACCTTCATATCAGGCATAAACTATCTGATAAAATTTTTATACACTTGGTTATCCCGATGAGAACGGCTTTTGCTACTATGATAACCGAACCGATTATTCTAATCAATCCATACCCCTCTTCGAGTTCCAGAACCCCCATCATTTCTTTTATAAAAACACAGTTAAAACACCCAAGTCAATCGAGGATATGAGAAATATAATCTCTGTGTCCTCCCATATTTCTTCACAGAACCGTATGGGTGGAAGAAGTTTTCTTTTTTTCTCTGTGGTTAAATTTTTTTTATTGACAATAGTATTTAATTTCTTATTCTATCAGCGTAAAAGGAGGTTCTATGTATAAGAAATTTTTCATAGTATTCCCTATTTTGATAGCATTCAACCTGCTCCACAGTGAAGTGGTTCTTTACACCCCCCCGAAACCACAGAAAATTGCGCAGAGACTTTTCAACTACAAAGGAGAAAGTGTTTTGATATGGGTCTTCTTCACCGATAAAGGTATTTATACAAAGTCCGAGTATGACTCATACATAAGCAAAGTTAAACTCACCGATGCAGCCAGAAAGAGAAGACTTAAAATGAAATCATCTGTAGTTGGATTCCACGATTTGCCTGTTTGCAGGAGATATATAGACAGAATAAAAGATCTGGGTGGTATCTTTAGAACCGCATCAAACTGGCTAAATGCAGCCAGTTTTGAAATCCAACCCGGACTGATGTATAGGATTGCGGATTTTCCTTTTGTAAGGGAAATTAGAGAAGTAGCGGTCTATAAAAAGAGAATCCAAAGAGAGAAAGGAAAACCTCCAGGGTCTAAACCGAAAGGAACATATATCTATGACTATGGTCTATCTGAAGACCAGTTAAAAATACTGGGGATCACGGAGGCGCATAATAAGGGATACACAGGGCAGGGAGTCAAAATTGGGATACTGGATACTGGATTTGACCGGGAACATAAGGCATTGAGACAGGTATGGAAGAAAGGAGTGATTGCAGAGCACGATTTTAACAGTGGAGAATACCTTATTTTCGAGGATAGTTTGACGAATAAAAATTTCTATCAGATCGAAAATATCATTGCATTTTCTAATAACGACACGATGTATGCGGTCTTTGAAGCATTCAATTACGATTGTAATAGAGAGATATACCTTGCTTCCTCAATGGATAATGGGGTCTCATGGGCGGACACCAATATTTCTAATACAGATGGTATCTCATCCTCACCTGCCGCTCTGTTTGACAGTGCATTATACATCGCATGGCAGGACAACGATGATTCGCTCTGCGGAGGTGACTACGACATACTTTTCTGGAACGGGGATACGATTGTAAATGTGAGTTTTGATAATGAACCATCCACAACCCCTTCTCTTGCCAAGGGTTCAATATATTTTCATCTTGTATGGAATGAAGGCGATAGTATAATGTATTTAATGTATGCGAGGTCATCTGATGGGCTCTGGTGGGAGACAAAAGACATCACCATCGCACAAAAACCTGGTCCCCCAACTATAGTTTCTATGAATGATTCAACCCTTGCTGTGGTATTTGCCGATTCCTCAGGAAATCTCTACTACACAACCAGTTTCGATACAGGCACTACCTGGGATAGTCCGGTCGTTATCGATTCATTCGCTGCGGAACCAGAACTATGTGCAAGCGGAGACAGTGTTTTGCATCTTGTATTCTCTGACATAAGTGGATGGCCTGTGAACACTATAGGTTATAAAAGATTCACAGACACAACTTGGTCTGAGAAGAAGAATCTGTCACACTATTCACCTTTTGCCCTTGGTAAATTCGATATAGCGGTGTCGGGTCAGGAAGTTTATGTAATATACGAAGATTATGGGAACATCTTTCTTTTAAAATCTACTAACAATGGTTCAGATTGGAGTTCACCTGATCCACTGACAGAGAATGGATTCTGCCATTCTCCCGCAGTGAGTGACAACGACCATAAATTTTGGGTGATGTGTGGAGACGATACGACTTCAGAGCAAGAAGGAGACAGTGGGGTCCAGCAGGGACACGGGACGGCGATGCTCTCTTTAATTGGAGGATATCAGGCAGGGCAGTTATATGGTTCTGCATTTAATGCCGAGTTCATATTAGCGAAGACCGAAAAGGTGGAACCAGGTCCATCTGCAATGGATACTTTCGATTACGAAGTTGAGGAGGACTGGTGGGTAGATGGACTTGAGTGGGCAGAAGCAAAGGGTGCAGATATTGTATCAAGTTCTCTTGGTTATTTAACCTGGTATACCTATGATGACCTTGATGGAAATACTGCTGTTACAACGAAAGCGGCGGATATTGCAGCGAGTCTCGGGGTCTTGGTTGTAAATGCAGCAGGAAATATTAGGGAAGGTCAAACCCACCAAGAGGCATTGGTCGCACCGACGGATGCAGATAGTATAATATCGGTCGGTGGGGTTATGGGAATATATATGGATAGCACTTACCATTCGTCAAGCGCTTACGGTCCACTAATTGATCAAAGGGGTAAACCAGAGGTTTGCGGTCCCTGGTATGCCTGGGCTGCATCTTACGCCGGTCCCGACTCTTTTGATATGCCAGGCGGCACTTCCTGTGCCACCGCTATAATCGCCGGTCTGTGTGCTCTTGTGATGGAGGCGAATCCTTCCTGGACAAATATGGAAGTGAGAAAGGCAGTCCTGGCTACCTCAAGTCTATCACCACTGGATACAAATGTAGTAGATTCGCTCATAAATTGTGGGGGAACGCCAACGGATAGCTTGGGCTGGGGGATTCCAAATGCTATGAGAGCTATACTCTATGAAGGCCCACCCCCTGTTCCTCTTTATTCTGAAGATGTTCTTCTACCTCCGAACCCAAATCCATTTCTTGTAAAAGAACACGAAAAGATATGGTTCAGATATAGACTCCATAACCATTCTCTTCCTATTCTGCGCATCTACACTATTTCAGGTGAATTGGTGAGAGAATTTGACCTTGGAGAGCGGAAACCTGGTAGATATGTGAACTTGGATGGAAACAGCGATTTCTCTGCCGTTTACTGGGAACCGAAAGACTTGGCAAGCGGCGTCTACATCGCTGTTCTTCAAACAGGATTCACAAACTCATTCCAGAAATTCGCAATAATAAGATAATTTAGTAATAGGACGCAGATTTTCGCAGATAACCGCAGATAATTTTTGCTACCAAGATTAAAGAAATATTTTCTTTCGTGCCCCTACCCCGTTAGAGACGACGCCTCTAACGGGGTGAAAGTCTTTGTGGCTAATATAACAAAACGACCGCTATCGCTGCTATCCCTTCCTTCTTACCTGTGAATCCTAATCCGTCGGTTGTCGTTGCCTTTATAGAGATTTTATCCGGGTGGGTGTCCAGTGTCTGAGAAAGTTTTTCTTTCATCTCTTTTATGTAGGGTGCAAATTGAGGCTGTTCCGCAACTATCGTCGAGTCGATATACGCTATCCTCAACCCTCTATTCCGGACTATCTCTTTTATTTTCTTTAAAATTTTCAAAGAGGAGATGGCTTTATACCTGGGATCATCGGATGGAAAATGTTTACCCAGATCTCCTTCATTCGCTGCACCTAAGAGTGCATCGCCTATGGCATGGCACAGTACATCCGCATCAGAGTGTCCGTCAAGTCCAAGGTTATACGGAAGCTTCACCCCGCCTATAAACAGATCTCTACCTTCAACGAGTCTGTGGGCGTCAAAACCTATACCTATACGCATATACTACCGCTTTCAGCGGAAACTCAAAATCCAAATATATACCAAATCCCAAGATATTGGCAGTATTTGAATTTGCAATTTGCAATTTGCATTTTACAATTTTCATTTTGCAATTGTCGTTAGGCAAGTATTATTCTCCAATTATCTGGATTATTACCTCTCGCTTTCTCGCCCTATTATCGTAGTCCACAAGAACTATCTGCTGCCATGTGCCTAAAAGCATATTTCCATTTGTAAAAGGCACAGTCAGAGAGGAACCGACAACGGATGCACGCACATGTGCATACCCATTTCCTTCACCCCATGCCGAATCATGAGCATATCTTACACCTGCCGGTGCTATCTTTTCTAATGCTTTAGGTAAATCCTCTTCCACAAGACCTGATTCATATTCTATCGTTGTAATGCTGGCTGTGGACCCCGGCATAAAGACATTCAACAGCCCATTCTTCAATCCGCTTTTACCCAATATCTTTTTCACATCCGGAGTAATGTCCACTATATGGGTTTGCCCTTTTGTGTTCAAATTAAATCTTTCTGTCGATACTTTCATATACCCTCCTGAGATTATTTATCATATTCATCTTTTATCTCACCAACTATCTCTTCCAACAAATCTTCAATCGTAATAACCCCTACTGTATTACGGTGCTCATCAAGTACGATCGCCATCTGTTCTTTCTCTTCTCTGAATTCATCTAAAAGTTTGGCCAAATTTTTCTTTCGAGATATGAATTTTGGTTCTCTCAAATACTTTTGCCAATTTTCATCTTCTTCGAGTCTCAAGAGATCCTTGGCATGTATGAGCCCTGTTATTCTATCTATTTTACCATCATAAACGGGTATTCTCGAAAATCCGTTTTTCGATATCAAATCCGAGAGTTCATTGAAACTGCTATTTTTTTCTATAGCAACTATGGCTTCAACGGTAGTCATAGATTGCTCAACCACTTTATCAGGAAAATTGATTACGCCAGTTAAAATTTCTCTCTCAAAATGTTTTACTATTCCATCTTCTTCTCCTTTTCTCAAAGCGAGTTCTATCTCCTTTCGTGTAAAGAACCCTTTCCTATCCTCCACCTTAAGGAAATCGAGAATGGAATTGGCCATGCGATGTATTATGATTGATATGGGATGGAGAAAGTAGTTTACCGGAAAGAGGAAAGGAGAAAAGGCGATCAAAAATCTATTCGGACTTTTCATAAATAGAGTTTTAGGTATAATTTCTCCGAATATCAACAAAAAGGGTGTAACCACCAATGGAGCGTAATAGGGATTGAGCCCACCTAATGCGGATTGGAATTTTTCGTAGAATAGATGGGTCGTAAATACAGAACAAGCAACCAATGAAATATTCGACCCAACGAGTATCCCAGATAGAGTTTTTGGAGTGTCCTTCACCAGTTTATATGTGAACCCTTCCCACCATCTTCTCTCTTTTGCTATGGTTTTGACTTTTATCTTACTCGATGAAACCAGAGCCATCTCCATTCCTGACAAGAAACTCATCGCAACTAAAAAAACGATAAAGAGTATCAAATCTGTCATATTCTTTCGATAATTACTTTTTCAATTCTGTTTTCTATAACCTCTTCGATTGTAAATCTCAAATTCTCAAATTCAAACGAGTCCCCTTCTAACGGCACCTTTTTGGCAAGACTGAACAAAAATCCACTCAATGTATCAAATTCTTCAAAAGGTAGATATACATTTAACAATCCACTCAGATGTTTTAATTCAATGATTGGATCCACGATATATGCTTTGTCCTGACGAATAAAAACAGGATGTTCACGGTCGAATTCATCTCTTATCTCTCCTACAAATTCTTCTAACAGGTCTTCTAATGTCACGACTCCTGATGTACCACCAAATTCATCTACCACCACTGCAATATGAACCTTTCTTTTTAAAAAATCTTTCAACAGTTCAGATACCCTTTTTCCTTCGGGAATGAAGTAGGGTTCTCTCGTGATTTCTTTCACCGGGGTATCGTGTTTTTTGGACTCGAGTATATCTTTGGCGTAGAGTATTCCTACAATGTTGTCTATGGAATCTTTATAAACAGGGGTTCTTGAATGAACAATTCCTTTTTTCGCCTGTCTAATTTTTAGAATTGAGTCGAGACACTTTATATCTGTTCTTGGTGTCATAACTTCTTTTACCCTTTTTTGGCTAATTGAAAGGACATCAGATGGCATACTTTTGAAAAAACCCTGTTCTTTACCCATTTCTATCATAGTAATAAAATCACTATGTGTCAATCTGAACTCTTTTTTCGTGCGAATGAGTGAAGAAAAAAAATGGGAGAGATGCAAGAGAAGAAAAGTGATGGGATAAAATAGGTAAATAATTATTCTCAAAAACTGGGCAACCTTCAAGGCGAGTATCTCACTCTTTCGAATAGCATAAAGTTTGGGTGTAACTTCGCCTACTATCAGTAAGATAAAGGTCATTCCGACCCAATCTATATATATAGCATAATTTTTATCGAAAAAGTTCAAAATAAGTATAGTTGTTAAAGAAACGGCAAAAACATTGACAAGGTTATTTCCGAAAAGTATTGTGACAAGTAGCCTATGTCTATCTTGCAGTATACTGGACAACGCTCTGGAATATTTTGATTTGTCCTCTTTTATCCTCTGGATCCTGAAGTAGGATAGCGAAAAAATACACGTCTCTGATGCCGAGAAAAGGGCAGAAAAAAAGAGTAGAAGGATGAGTATAAAAAATTTAACGGATGTCTCTATAGTATCACCTTAGATTATTTCTTCTTTTTCTTTTCTTTCTTCCTCTCTTTCTTTTTTTTCTTCTCTTCCTTTCCTTTCTTCTCTTCCTTTCCTTTCTTTTCTTCCTTCTTCTTTTCTTTCTTCTCTCCCTTCCCTTTCTTTTCTTTCTTCTTCTCTTCTCTTTCCTTTTTCACCACGAGTTCTAATAGAGACATCTGGGAGTTGTCGCCTTTTCTCGTACCCAATTTAATTATGCGTGTATATCCTCCCTGTCTATTTTCAAATCGTGGTGCTATATCTTCAAATAGTTTTTTCAGTATAGATTTATTCTGTACATGTCTTGCTGCAAGTCTCCTTTTGGCGAGGCCCCCGATTTTGGCATAAGTTATCAACCTCTCTGCTAAAGACCTTGCTTCTTTAGCCTTGGCGTCAGTGGTACGGATGCTTTCGTATAAAAAAAGTGAACTAACGAGTCCTCGCAGAAGGGCTTTTCTATGTTCACTAGTACGGCTTAATTTTCTTCCTTTCTTTCTATGTCTCATTTTTATTTTTGAGGTAGATATTTGCTTACATCCATATTGAATGAAAGTTCCATATCTTTTAATATACCCTTCAATTCTGCCAGTGATTTTTTCCCAAAATTAGGGTATGCAAGCATCCCTTTTTCGGTCTTCTGAACAAGATCACCAATCGTCTTTATATTCGCAATCTTCATACAATTATTTGCACGAATAGATAATATGAGTTCATCCACAGGCTTCGATAACAACTTTCTCATTTTCTCTTTCTCTTCATCAATTTCTTCCTCTTCTACTCCTTCGAGTTCGAATTTTATTAACAATGTCATATGGTCTCTCAAAATTTTGCCTGCGGTCTTCAGTGCAGATTCAGGCGAAAGAATCCCATCCGTCCAGATTTCGAGAATTAACTTGGCATAATCTGTTCTTTGTCCCACTCTTGTGTTTTCGACTACATAGTTCACCTTCAAAACAGGGGAAAAAAGGGCATCAATAAATATTGTACCGATAGGATGATGTCGGGTCTCGAAATTTTCAGCAGACACATATCCATAGCCTGAATCAACGGTCAAATCCATTGAAAATTTTTTCTTTCCTGTCATAGTAAGGATATGCTGCTCAGGATTTACTATCCGAACAGAACCATCGGTAGTGATATCTCCACCCTTCAATTCACCTTTTTTATTGGATTTTAAAACAATAGTTTTCGGTGTGTTATTATCTAATATTTCAAGTCTCAATCTTTTTAAATTCAATATTACTTGTGTAATATCTTCGACAACATTTGGTATCGTAGAAAATTCATGCGAAACCCCATCTATCCTGCAGGATATTATAGCAGCACCTGGAATAGATGAGAGCAACACCCTTCTCACCGCGTTTCCCACAGTTATCCCATATCCTCTCTCAAGTGGAGATATGATGAACTTTCCATATTTTTCTGTTGTCTCCACCTCTTCAATTTTTTGGGGTATTAAAAAAGGTTGGATGCTCATAAACTTTCCTCCTACTTTGAATATAACTCTACTATGAGATGTTCTTCTATTGGTGCGGTTATATCCTCTCTCTTTGGAACTCTCTCAACTGTGCCACAGAAATTTACTTTGTCTAAAGAAAGCCATCCTGGCAGTTCTCTTTCATCTTTTTCTTCCAGTCTTGATTTGAGTTCCTCAATGCTCTGGGATCTCTCCCTCAGTTTGATCACATCTTTTTCGCCAACGATAAAGGATGGTATATTGACTTTTCGGTCGTTCACCAGAAAATGGCCGTGTCCTACAAGTTGTCTGGCATGGGATGATGATTTAGCAAAACCTAATTTTAATACAACATTATCGAGTCTTCTTTCAAGAAATTGCAAGAGGTTTTCACCAGTTGCGCCGCGTTTTTTATCTGCCTTCTTAAAATAAATTCTGAACTGACGCTCCAGCACACCGTACATCCTTTTTACTCTCTGTTTCTCTCTGAGTTGCAAACCATATCCTGAGATCTTTTTCCTCGATCCCTTCCCATGCATCCCTGGCGCATAAGACCTTTTTTCAACAGAACATTTAGGTGAGGAGCATTTATCTCCTTTCAAGAACAATTTCCTGCCTTCGCGTCTGCATAGTTTGCATTTAGCATCTGTATATCTGGCCATTACACCCTCCTCCTCTTCGGTGGTCTGCAACCGTCATGGGGAATAGGGGTCACATCTCTTATGGCAGTAACGTTCAAACCCGCTGCCTGAATAGACCTTATCGCCGCCTCTCTTCCTGAACCTGGACCTTTTACCCATATTTCAACGCGTCTTATCCCAAGGTTCTGTGCTTCTTTCGCACAACGTTCTGCCGAGATTCCAGCAGCAAATGGTGTTCCCTTCCTTGAACCCTTGAATCCAATCTTTCCACAAGAATATGAACACATCACACTGCCGCTCATATCCGTTATTGTAATTATGGTATTATTGAAACTCGCCTTGATATGAGCGATACCTGTAACAACAACCTTTTTCTCTTTCCTTTTTCTTTCTTTCCTTTCCAGCATAAACTACCTCCATGAAATCCAAGTTATTTTAAGTACAATTTTTAATTTGTCAAGTAAAAAGAACCACGAATTACACGAATTTTTCTGGGTTATCTGGATCCGTAGGGCGTGGTTTAGAATTTAACCCTTTTTAACCACATTTACTGTTTGACAATTACTTCATTTTTTTGTCTTATACAATTTGTGAAAATTGGCGTTGTAAGATTTTCTTCTATTGGTGACATCGTTTTAACTACTCCACTCATAAGAGTGATAAAAGAAAACATAAAAAATGCAGAAATAATCTTTTTAACCAAGAGAGAATACAGTGAATTACTCTCTACTAATCCAAATATTTCGAAAATAATTTCGTTCGATGAAGGTAATTTTACAAAGTTCCTCTCAACAGTGAGAAAAGAGAAATTTGATTTATTTATAGACCTCCACCTCATTCCAAGAAGCATCTTGACCATTGGCTTTGCACAGTCAAGGAAAAGGGTATTTTACAAAAAACAGAGACTGGCTCGACAGTTTATGGTCAATTTTAAAATGGGACGTCCAACGAGACATGTAATAGACCTTTATCTTGATTGTTTGAAACCATTTTCTTTAAAGATTCACAACAAAAATCCAGAAATCTTTTTAACCCAACCTATGGAGAATGGAGTAAAAACTTTTTTAAAGAAAAATCGTATAAAAAAACCGGTCGTGGTAATTGCTCCAGGTGCAAAAAGATACACTAAAAGATGGGAAGCAGAAAACTTTGGAAATCTCTGCAATCTACTCATAGAAAGAATGAATACTGAAATATTCATTTTGGGCAGTGATGAGGATAAAGGTGTTGCAGAAGATGTAAAAAGTGCGATCCGTCACAGGGTATATGATTTGACAGGAAGAACATCACTTCTTCAAACGGCTGCATTTTTAAAAGAATGTTCTGTGCTTATCACTAATGATACAGGACCAATGCATATCGCTACGGCTGTTGGGACCCCTGTAGTTGCAATCTTCGGTCCCACAGTCCCGGAGTTTGGATTTGCACCTTACGGAGAGCGTAACAGGACAATCCAGATTCCACTCCCCTGCCGTCCATGTTCCTTGCACGGGAGCAGTGAATGTAAGAAAGGTCATTTTAAATGCATGCGATTTATAAAGCCAGACGATGTCTATGATAAAGTAGTTGGGGTTTTGTAAGGAACCCGTACGGATTCCCTACTATAGAGTTTGGAAGACGAACCACTGTTCTGGATATTTTCTGATGTAAAATTCCATCCTTTGAGCAATTTTTGAGGTTATCTCATATACGCTCTCAGATGGAGAATAGTCTATGGGCTCGATTCTCACAAAAAATCTGTAGTTCTCAACCCTAACACATATACCTAACACAATGGCAGCATTTGTTCTTAGAGCGAGGATAGCTGGACCCCTCGGCAGTTTTACCTTTTTCTTAAAAAACTCGACTTCTATCCCTGTTCCTGTAATATCCCTATCTCCTAATAATACCAACGTCTTGCCCTTTCTTAAAAGTTTATACTCTCCAATCCCTATTTTATCGAGTGGTATCTGATGCATACCAACTTTCTCTCTATACTTTCGATATAAATTTGCTATCAAATCCTTTCTGAACAGCGTTTTCCGTGGCTGAATGGGTTCTACAACAACATAGGGAGAGAAACCGAAGTGAGCGAGCAAAAAACCACCAATCTCCCAATTGCCTAGATGTAGACTAATGAATATGATTCCTCTTTTTTTATTATAGATTTCGCCGAGGCGTTCCATTCCATTTATATGGAGGAGTCCATCTATATCTTTAAATTTAAGATAAGGAAATCGCAGGAGATCAACAGTATTCAATGCTAAATTCAAAAAAAGTTTTCTAACTAGGTTTTTATCTTTCCTACCGGTTATCATCTCAAAATTCCTCTCTGCCTTATTCACATAATCCTTTGAAAAATGCATCACCGGAGAAACGGATATTGATGCCAATTTGTATGCGACCTTCAAAGGTATAAATTTTAAGAGGAATGAACTGAGAGTCATTAGGAGGTATTTGATCATTTTAGAAATTTAATCGGGTCTTCTTTTAGAATTGAATAACCGATATAATAATGGGAACGTTCTGGCAACTGAATGTCCCCGTTATTTTTGATTATTTTCTCTTTTCTCTCTTCAAGCCAGTTAAATGTTTTCCTATCAATGAACAAATGTTCATACAGTGGTTTTTGAGGAAACGCTCTCTGTGAAAAGGCACAACAAAGGCCCTCTTTTAAGAACCGATTTAATTTCAGACCCTTAACTTTCTGTAAAAAATGGCAGTATTCGTGTGCGACCATAATTGGAATTGAACCAAAGTCTTTATATCTCTCCAATCCAAATCCAAGTACAGGTTTGCCATTCAACTCCATACAAAAGGCATCTGAACTGAAAAAGCCTACAAAGAAAAAGAGGTGAACTTCCTTTTTGGGTGGTATCAAATCGGTACACCTTTTAAAGGAAGTGAGTGTCAGTTCTTTCAAGTTTATCGCATTGAGAAGGGAGAGGAAATTTGAATAGTCTCCTTTTTTAATCCTTTTGACCCTCTCTTTTATTACATCTAAATTGAAGTGTTCAAAATTCTTCCAGTATCCTAAAAGGAATTCTCTATTGGGCTGAAGGTATATCTCATTATAGAGCCTCCATTTTTCTCCTTCACCATCAACTTTTTCAAGAAATTCAAGAAAATCTTCATATATAAAATGAAAAGGCACAATACATATTATACTAAGAACATCTCATGGGTCAAGAAAAAAGCAACCACAGAGGACACAGAGTTCACGGAGAAAAAAACAGAATAAAAAATAATTAAAAATCTCTGTGTACTCTCTGATGTCTCTGTTACCTCTGTGGTCTGTACTTTCATTATGAGAATGTTGAAAAAACCATCAATGAGTTTCGGCAGGGGTATTTGGTTCCATTGCTCCTAACTTTACGAATGTCGCTTAGTATCCGTATGTCTTTCATACTAAAAGGGTTAGCCAAAGTGACGAGTTTTGTGCCAAGGATTGTCGACGGATCTGCACTCACCAAAAACCCCTGCCTTCTTTATGGGAAAAGATTTTTCAACACTCTC
>JAUXAN010000029.1 GCA_030619885.1 bacterium | reverse complement strand
TTCCGTTTCTATCGAATCAGAGGGAGATATTACGGTCATATTTGGGAGAGTTCTCATAAGTCCAATATCTTCTATAGCATGATGGGTAGGTCCGTCCATCCCTACAGATATGCCTGAATGGGTTGCTATGATTTTCACATTCAATTTAGTATATGCTATTGAGACCCTCACCGTGTCGAACACCCTTCCTGTAGCGAAGACCGCATAACAGCATGCAAAAGGAATCAGTCCACAGCAGGACAACCCTGCAGCCGTTCCCATCATCCCCTGTTCTGCTACCCCTAACTCAATGAACCTTTCAGGATACGCTTCATAGAACCTTTGAGATTTTGTCGATGAAGATACATCAGCATCTAATACTGCTATCCTGCTATCTTCTTTCGCTATCTCTACGAGCCTTTTAAAGAATGCAACTCTCAAATCAGCCAATTCGCCTTTCATCTTCCTCCAGTTCTTTCAATGCAAATTTGAGTTGTTCTTCATTTGGTGCTTTTCCATGCCATTGTGGGTCGTTCTCCATAAAAGATATTCCCTTCCCTTTAATTGTATGAGCAATTATCATCTTTGGACTTGTCTTCTTTTGTTTAGCATCTTTGAGTGTAGATTCTATTTCTTCGAAGTTGTGTCCATCTATCTCACGAACCCACCATCCAAAAGATTTCCATTTATCCATAATCGGCTGGAGCTCCATAATATCTTTTACAAACCCATCGAGTTGAATCCCGTTGTAATCTAAAAATACAAAAAGGTTATCGAGTTTATGGTAGGAAGCAGCCATAGCGGCCTCCCAGACCATCCCCTCCTGACACTCGCCATCGCCTATGATAACGAAGACATTAAAATCTTCATGTATAATTTTTGCTCCGAGCGCCATACCATTTGCAATAGAGAGTCCCTGTCCAAGTGAACCTGTTGTCATATCGACTCCTGGCGTCAAGAGCATATCGGGGTGTCCCTGAAGTTTTGAATCGATTTTTCTCAATGTGCGCAACTCATCCTTTTTGAAAAATCCTCTCATCGACAATACCGCATAGAGAGCAGGAGCAGCGTGACCTTTTGAAAGAATAAACCTGTCTCTGACTTCCCATTTTGGATTCTTATTATCAATTCTCAACTCTTTGAAATAGAGATAGACGAGCATTTCAACAGATGAGAGCGACCCTCCTGGATGTCCTGATGTCGCTTTGTAGGTCATCTTCACTATCTCTTTTCGAACTTGAATTGCTTTATGTTTTAAATCTGTAAGTAAATCTTTATCCACTACTCACCCCATAATCTAACCATTTCTAAAAAATCTTACTTTTCGTTATTCGTCATTCGGATTTCGTCATTTAATCTGCGTATTTCTGCGTCCATATCTTCAATGTTCTTCTATCATTTTTAAAAATTCGACTTCGCCAATTATTTTTACACCGAGTGCTTTTGCCTTCTCATACTTCGAACCAGGCTCTTTCCCGACTAACACAAAGTCTGTCTTCTTCGATACAGAAGATGAAGGTCTACCTCCAAGCGAGATAATCAATTCCTTCATCCTTTCCCTTGTATATTTTTTCAATGCACCTGTCACCACGATAGTTTTACCTTCTAAAACTTTTCCTTTTCTCTCTTCTTTTCTTTCGAGATTGGCCCCATAAGATTTTAGTTTTTTTAATATGTTAAGGTTTCTCCTATCTTTGAAAAATTTCAAAACTGAATCGGCAATTGTGGGACCTATCTCTGGAATGGATTCGATCTCTTCATAGGATGCCTTTGATAAAGCATCCACAGAACCAAACCTTTCCACAAGAAGCCTTGCAGCATGGATGCCCACATACCTTATTCCGATTGCAAATAGCACCCTATGGAGTGGTCTTTTTTTGCTCTTCTCAATCCCATCTATAAGATTCTTTGCCGATTTTCTACCCATCCTATCTAATTTTATAATATCCTTTAACTTAAGAGAGTACAAATCGCTGTAATCTTTAACCAATCCGGTATCCACAATCTGTTCAACAACTGCTATCCCAAGACCGTCAATATCCATCGCATTCCTTCCTGCAAAATACTGAATCGTGCGTTTGATCTGTGCAGGGCATGCTACATTCACGCATCGCAGTGCAACTTCTTCCTCGAATTTCACAAGTTCACTTCCACATACAGGACATTTCTTAGGTGGCTGAAACGGAATCGCATCTTTTGGTCTTTTATCCAATACCACCTTTACTATCTTCGGAATAACCTCCCCACCTTTCTCAATGATGACAGTATCACCTATTCTTATATCCTTTCTTTTAATTTCATCGAAGTTATGGAGAGTAGCCCTTCCTATCGTTGAACCTGAAAGTGGAACAGGCTGAAGGATCGCAACGGGGGTGACCACTCCTGTTCTTCCAACCTGTAAGTTTATATCTCTTAACAGAGTAGTTGCCTGACGGGCTGGGAATTTATATGCGATCGCCCATCTCGGACTCTTTGTGGTCATTCCCAATTTCTCATACAGTTCAAATCTATTGACCTTCACTACCATCCCATCCATTTCGTATTCCAGTTCGTCTCTCTTATCTACCCATAATTCACAATATTCTATCACTTCTTCTATATTATTGCAGAGTTTCATATTATCGTTTACCTTCAGGCCTGCCTCTTTTAAAGCAAGCAGGGTCTGATAATGCGTTGTATATTTTTTTGAAGATGGTGATGCGACTGTGTGAACGAATATGTTTAAATGTCTGGATGTGACCTCTTTTGGGTCAAGTAGTTTCAGTGAGCCGGCAGCAGCGTTTCTCGGATTTGCAAAAAGGTTCTCACCCGAAATCTCCCTTTTTTCATTCAACTTTTCGAACTCTTCTCGCGGCATATAGACCTCTCCTCTTACTTCAATATTTTTAAGGTCTCCATTCCCAAGCAATTTCAATGGAACACTCTTTATTGTGCGAACATTAGTGGTTACATCATCCCCAACTATTCCATTGCCACGGGTTGAGCACTGGGCGAGCAAAGAATTTCCATATCTCAAAGCCACTGCTACGCCGTCTATCTTCAATTCGGCAACATATTCTATTTCGGTCTCTCCTGTTGTCTTTTTTACCCTCCGGTCGAATTCTCTCAATTCATCGTATGAGTAAGTATTGTCTAAACTGAGCATCGGAAGTTTGTGTTCTACGGTTGCAAAACCTTCCGTAAGCTCATCACCAATTCTTTGAGTAGGAGAATCCGGGGTTACAAATTGCGGATATTTTTTTTCCAAACTCTTCAGTTGTGCAACTAGTTGGTCATATTCATAGTCAGAAATAACAGGGTCATTTAAAACATAATACCGCCAGTTGTGATAATTAATATCACTCCTCAATTGTTCGATCTTTTTTTTTTACTCCTTTCATGGGATAGAAAAGCCACCCCGAAGAACTCGGAGTGGCTTTTCAAATTTTACTTCTTCTTTTTCGTAACCTTTTCCTTTGGAGCTTTTTTCTTTGCTGGAGCCTTTTTCTTGCTGACAGGTGCTTTCTTCTCTTCTTCAAAAATTTCTTCCTCTTTCTTCTCTAACAGGTCTTTTTCATCCTTCCTTTTCACTAAATTTATGTAAATTAATGTTTGACCTGCAGCAAAAATAGATAATTTAAATGAGATGAGGAAGAAAAAGATAATATAGAGGACAATCGCAAAAAGGACAGCGGTAATATCACCTGACCATTTCATCTCCACTGGAAATCTCCCTTCAGCGAGTCGTGGGAAAAGAAAAGTCCACACGTTTGCAATATATGGATGCTGTGGAAGATTTGGCAAGTAGCAGTAAGCATTATTGAGGCAATCGAAAAGTTTATCGCCCATTAAAAGTCCAATCGCCCACTCTGCGAGGGAGACCGCATATTTGGTAAACAGAGCCAAAACCCACCATGCAACATTTATTGTAAACACCAATAGACCCTGATAGGCGACGAACCTCCATGGTTGTTCATTTACGCAGGAGAATAGTTCGAACATAGTATCGAAGGTATCGCTTTTAGTAGTAGCAACTATCGCCGGGGCAAGGAAGAAAGCCACAAAGAAAACAACTATCAGGTAGATTACAAAAAGAGACACTGCAAAGATGGGGATTGCGAAAATACCAATGAACAGTTCACCAAAGTACGGTATCTTACCTATTAGCCCGAAGATTATCCCAAAGATTACGAGAAGAATAACGAAGCCAGCCAATGTAAGTGGAGAGAGAAGAATACCTTTCCAGTTCGATTTTGCATACTTGTAAGATTCTTTTATCTCAAAAAATTCATCCCCTTTAAGTTGTTCGTAGGTTACTTTACTCGCTGCCGTTAAGGTAATGAGATTCACTGCAACGAGCCAGATGATAGCCACTGCCATAATTACCCATCCATACCAGGTAAAGTCTATACCGAACGGGCTGGGGATGAATTTAAACTGATCCCATATATCTCTAAAACCATAATCTGCGCCGACGAGAAATGCGACATACGCCAAGATGAGATAGCCAATAATACCTATGAGGATTCCTAAAGAAATTATCCACATCTTCTTTGCAGAGAACCCAAATCTCGCGGCCCTGAAGATATCTTTAAAATTATAGTGCAACTTTATCATTTCATTGCCTCCTTTTTACTGGATCCCGTTTGCTGGACCCTTGTTTGGTTTTTGCTAACTACTACTTACTATTCCTGTCTTTTTCCACCCCCTTGTATAATTAAATTTTCATACCATATACTTTTAAAATTTAAAATTTAACTTTTAAATTGTCAAGAAAAATCGTCCCGATACATCAAGAAAAACTATCTTAGTATACCAAGCCACTTAATAAGTAAAAGCACTATGAGAAGCAAAAGCACCAGCCATATTGGCGACCTTGACAGTGGATAATTCTTCTTCCCAAAGAGTCTTTTTCTGATATTGACCATTTTTTTACCTATCCTTATGGATTCGTTCCGCCCTTGCGGTCAGAATGCTGTGCAATGGACTGGTTTTGAATGGATACCATCGAGGTGGCGAATATTTTTCTTATTCCACCCCCATCTTTCCTCAATACTAATCTACCTCTTTCATCAAAGTCCAATACCTCGCCTTTTAAGACTTTTTTACCGGTATGCACAGATACTCTCTTTCCTAAAGAAAAAGAGTAGTCCTTGATCTTTTCCAGAAAATGATGAAACCCACTTTGTAGGAATTCAAAGTAGTTGTTCTCAAATTGTTCAAGAATCTGCTGAAGGATGATTATCCTCGAATGTTCCCTTTGCGTCTCAATTCTGATTGAAGTCGCTTCGTCTGTTAACTCGGATGGAAATTCGGACTGATTGACATTGACACCAAATCCACATACTACGCAACGGGAATTTGCTTCTGTAAGGATACCGCAGATTTTTCTTCCTCCCACAACTATGTCATTTGGCCACTTTATTAGAGACGAAAGCCCAACTTTTCTCATAACTTCGTTTATGCTAAGAGCACACAGAAGCGTAATTTTCTGCAGGCCTTCAACTTTTAATTTATGGTTTAGAATCAAAGATGCAAGAATTGCAGTTGATTCTGTAGATACCCATTTTCTACCAAATCTTCCTCTACCCTTGCTCTGGAATTCTGTTATGACAAGGATTCCCTCTTCGTCAGACAATTTCAAAGCAACATCATTGGTCGAACCAATCTTTTTGTAATAATGAATCTTCTTTCCAAAAAGGCGAGTATGAAGCCCAGAACATACAAACTCGGGAAGGAGAAGATCGGGAGAGGAGATAATCCGCACCCCAAGAGATGGATGTTCTTCTATCTCGTATTGTAAGTTGGACAGATATTTCAGTAAATCCTTCGTTCTTTTTCTATCTATCTTGAGTTCATTGCATATCTTGTCGTATGTGGTATAGGCATCATACCTGAGAAGTTTTATCAAACCAAATGTCTCCGGCGTCATCTAAATCATTATTTCAAAAGATATGTCTATTGATTTTGCTGAATGGGTAAGACTCCCTACAGATATATAATCTATTCCTGTAGATGCGATACTGCTCACATTGTTAAGATTAACTCCACCCGATACCTCAAGTTCTATCTTCCCTTTTATCAATTCTACCGCTTTTCGTATATCTTTAACACTCATATTATCAAGCATTATTCTATCAACACCACAGTTCAACGCATCCTCTACTTCTTTTAGACTCTGGGTTTCTACTTCGATTTTCAGCCCCTTTTTATTCCCTTTTTTCACTCTATTTATTGCCTCCACAATACTTCCTGCTGCTTCAATGTGATTATCTTTTATCAATATCATATCATAGAGACCGAACCTATGATTCTCTCCGCCACCTACTCGAACCGCATATTTTTCAAGGTTTCTCAGAAAAGGGGTAGTCTTTCTCGTATCAATTATCTTCGCTTTGGGTCCCTTCACTTTCTCTACAAATTTGGCGGTGAGGGTTGCTATGCTCGAGAGTCGTTGAAGGAAATTCAGCGCCACCCTTTCGGCAGTAAGAAAACTCTTCACTCTTCCCTCAACCTCTGCGATAGAAACTTTGGGTGTTAGTTTATCACCGTCTTTTAAATACTTTTTGAAAGTTACATCTCTATCAACACCTTCGAAGACCAACTGCGCAACATCGATCCCTGCAAGAACCCCATCTTCTTTTGAGATAAAGACCCCTTTCCCGAACTGTGAAGGAGGGATGATAAGGTTTGTAGTCACATCCCCATCGCCTATATCTTCGGCAAGGGCTCCATTAATGATATATCTAAGTTTTTCTATATCCAAATCCATTGATATTTAAAAATTTACAAAAACAAAGTTGTGTGTCAAGTAAAAAGAAGCCACAGATTACACAGATTAAAACACAGAATGGAGAAATATCTTTTCCTTCTTTCCCCTGTGTTTTACTCTGTGTGGAAGGGAGGTTCGTGCAATTCGTGGTTATTTTTCTTGACAATTCCGACTTGGATTCACATAATGCAAGGGTCAAGAAATGGAGATCAAAGAGTTTCAGAACTTGATTTATAGAATATACTTTAAAAAAGATAGTGCACGTGGTGTTGGCAACACTTTCCAGTGGTTTACAGAAGAAGTTGGTGAACTCGCAAGGGCAATAAGAAAAAAAGAGAGAAAATTGATGGAAGAGGAATTTGCTGACTGTTTTGCGTGGCTTACAAGTCTTGCGAGTATCAATGGGGTTGATATGGAGGATGCGGTTTTGAAGTATAAAGATGGATGTCCAAAGTGTGGAGAGATGGAATGCGAGTGCGAAGAGAAATAATTTTTCTATTGTTAATCCTTACAATTTCCTGTAAGAGAGAGAAGATACCGGTCGGGCTTTCTCTTTACGAAGGAGAAATCAGTCAACCTGATACTACGACAATTACACTCGACTCTGCCACAACTTACTTCGATTCTTTAGCAACAGGTAAGGCTAATTATCTCTTCGTTGGTAACAGCGAAAATTGTGAGATGTATGCACTTTTGAACTTTGAGGATAGTTTATCTGCAACGCCCGATTCGGCAAAACTTAGTTTCCACATAAAATCACTTGACAGCGACCTGACTGTCTCTTTTCATATAGTAAATAAGGAGTGGAATGAAGATTCAATTATTTCGATAGGTCCGGATGATTACGATACTGCCTTTGCAGAGACAACCTTTCGCAAAGACGATACGACAGTAACTATACCTCTGGATGCCTTTCTTATTACATCGCAGGACAGTTTGAAACTCAATTTTATAATCCTGCCAGAAACTGAAGGAGCGGTTGCAAAGATATACTCCTCTAACTCGTCAAAAAAACCCAAAATAGTCTGTGATACCACAAACTTTTATCCCAAAGCAGATGCATATACCGTAAAGTGTAAATGGGGAACCCTTCCATCCGACACCTCTCTTTATGTTGGAGGTGTATGTATACTGAAATCTAAACTCTATTTTAATCTATCTTCAGAAATAGATACAAGTTCGATAATAAATTATGCAGGGTTGAATCTGAAGATTGCTGACCCTGCAACTCAACAAATTGAAGTCGTCGCATATAGAGATGAGAGTAAGGCAGGAGCCAAAATTGTATCCATCGGAGACACCTCAACTACCATAAACATCACCTCTGCTGTTCAGTACTGGGCATCGAATCCAGATGCAGAACAGAAGATAACACTTCGCTCTGGCTGTGAACTGACTGACTTTTCCCGGGTTGGTTTTGAAAGAAATAGCGTATATATTGATGTAGTCTATTCGAAGAGGGTATATGGTGAATAGAAAATTACTAATATCTGGCATTTTTTCATTTATTCCTTTGTTAACTTATTCCTACACCCTCTTCTCAATAAGTTCCCATGGTGAATTTATCCTTCCACTCGATGCACGATTAAGGGGTATGGGTTCTACTTCTCTTGCTCAAACATCAAATCTTTCTTCTCTGAATCCTGCATCAGTTAGTTTTATTGATAAGACTACATTCTCTTTAACCTGTCTGCCCGAGTTTCTGCTTTGCAAAGATACAGAAGGTGAGATACGGCTTTCGAAGGTTAAGTTCACAAATGTAGGTATAGCATTCCCATTGGTATGGGGTTTCTCATCCGGCACATCTTTCTCGCAAAAAGTGGATATGAATTTTGAAATCTATGGCAAGTGGAAAATTGGTGGAGAAGAATACATTTTGGAAATAGAGCGAGAAGGTGATATAAATAGTCTTGACGCCTTTCTCACGAAGAGGATTGGAAAATTTGCTCTTGGGATGAAGTTCGTCTACAATTTTGGTTCTACCGTGGAGAAACAGACTATAGATTTTGCGAATGATGAATATACAGATGCTGTTGATACTTTGAGAGATAAATACAAAGGATATAATTATGATTTTGGCTTTCTATACGACCGCGGCAGGTTTGGACTTGGTGGTTTCTTCAGTGACAAAACCGATGTAAAAAAAGGATTAACCCTTCCACGCCGTTTTGGATTTGGTATGCATTACATAATCGGCAAAACAGAATTCGCAATGGATTGCATAAATCAAGACGATAAATTATTGGCAGGCATTGGTGTTGAACATAGATTTGGAAGAAAAAGTATAAGGGGAGGGTACTGTTACAGACCTTTCTGCTTCAGAGAGATAGTAGAACATACGATATCTCTTGGTTATGGACTTCAATTCTTTAAAAAAGATGCAATGATAGATATTGGAGTAGAACTTTGTTCGAGAAACGGCGATGAATTAGAGGAGAAGGTCATAAGAACATCCGTAACATTCAGAGGGATTGAAAAGTGGGAGAAGAGGAAATAATGCCGAGGGCCGGACTCGAACCGGCACTCCGCCAAGGCAGAAACGGATTTTAAGTCCGTAGCGTCTACCAATTCCGCCACCCCGGCATCGCATTAACAATAAAAACAAACAACATAAATGTCAAGAAGAAAAAAGACACGGATCCGTAGGGACGGTTGAAATTTCCTGTTGACTTTTTATATCTGTTTGTTAAAAAATATATATGGAAGTGATATTCATAGGCTCGGGCACGGGCGTGCCTTCAAACAAGCGGGCTTCTCCAGGAATCATCATCAAAATTGCGGATGAGATTCTTTTATTTGATACAGGACCCGGCAGTTTGAGAAAGATGGTTGAAGCAGGATTCACATATAACGATGTAGACTGGATTTTTTATACCCATTTCCATGTGGACCATATCGCTGATTTCGCCCCCTTTCTCTTTGCTACTAAATCTCCTCTTTTATTAAGGGAAAAGGACCTGACGGTTACAGGTCCAAAGGGTATGAAGAAATTCTATGAAGACCTCGTTCATCTTTATGGAAATCAAATAGTTTCGGACAGGTATAAAATTTCCTTTAAAGAAGTTGAAAAGGATGAAATTTTAAAAAATAATTGGAAAGTGAAAACCAAACCACTCCCCCATACGGAAAACAGCATTGGATACAGAATTGAATCAGAGAATAAGATAGTAGTCTATTCAGGAGACACAGACTATTGTAAAGCTCTCGTTGAATTCGGAAAGGATGCAGACCTGCTCATTTTAGAATGTTCATTTCCCGAAAAAGTAGACGGGCATCTTTCTCCAGAATTTGCTGGTAGAACTGCGAAAGAGGCAAAAGCAAAGAGATTGGTCCTCACCCATCTGTATCCAGTCTGCGACAGTTATGATATTAAAAAGCAATGTAGCAAAGGGTTCAGTGGCGATATAACCGTCGCTTACGATTTAATGCATATCACGGTTTAAAGGAGGAATGATGATTAAATTGTTTCTTGATATTGAGACCCTACCGGCAGAAGAGAAGATGAGAGAAGAAATAGCAAAGGAGATTACGTCCCCCAAAAATTTAAAGACCGAAGACGCTATCAAAGAATGGGAAGAGAATGAAAAACCTCTGAAAATCGAAGAAACATTCAGAAAGACTGCTTTAAGCGGTGATTTTGGAAGGATTCTCTGTGTGGGTTATATAAAAGAGATGGGTCAGAAAATAGATAAAGAAGTAATCAAAGGAGAGGAAGTGGACATATTGAAAAAATTCTGGGATGTAGCCAGAGATGTTGACTTATTCATAGGACATAACATCTTGGGTTTCGACCTTAAATTCATAGTGAAGAGGTCCGTAGTATACAGGATTAAGCCTACTTTACCTATAAGTTTTGCAAGGTTTAGGAGTGAGCCTATCTATGACACGATGTGTGAATGGGAAAAGTGGAGTGGATTTATAAGTCTTGATAAACTTGCAAAAGCACTTGGATTTGAGTCTTCAAAGGGAACACTCGACGGGAGCAAGGTTTACGACTACCATCAAGAAGGGAGAACTGATGAGATATATGATTACTGTATGGCTGATGTGGAACTCACGAGAAAGATATATTATAGAATGAATTTCAGTGAACCCCGTTAGATGTTTACTATCTAACGGGGTGAACCATTACGATAATTGCCCAGTTTTCTCTTGACAGAGTTTTTATTTATTGTTAAATTACTAAAGATGGCGACCACAGCAGATTTTAGAAATGGTATGACCATAGAGGTGGAAAACGAACCATACAATATCGTTGAGTTCTTGCATGTGAAACCAGGTAAGGGTCAGGCATTTGTTCGCACAAAACTGAAGAATATCAAAACCGGAGCGGTGTTGAACAAAACTTTCAAGGCAGGAGAGAAAGTCAACGAGATAAAATTAGAAAGAATACCTGCTGAATATCTCTACAATGAATCAGATGTATATTATTTTATGAACAAATCCAGCTATGAACATATTCCTCTAAATAAAAGTTCTATAGAAGACGCGGTGCCTTTTTTAAAGGAAAACCTTGTGGTTAATATCCTTTCAGCAGACGATTCTCCTGTTGGTATAGATTTGCCCACCTTTGTAAATCTGAAAGTGATAGAAACGGAGCCTGGAGTGAAAGGCGATACTGTAACCGCCGCCACAAAGCCAGCCAAATTGGAAACAGGAACAACGATAAAAGTTCCGCTGTTTATTTCAGTCGGCGATGTTGTTAAGATAGATACAAGAACAAAAAATTACATTGAGAGGGTATAAAAAATGAAAATTTCAAAGTTAAAGGAACTCATAAAATTAGTTGAAGAGAGCGAGATAGCCGAATTAGAAATCCACAGATTTGGCACCAAAATTAGAATAAGTAAAGGATTAGAAGGAATTTCCGTCCCCAAAGTTCATAAAACAGAGGAGAAAAAAATAGAGATAGAACTGCCTCCTAAAAAAGAAAAAGAAGAGGTGGTAGAAGAGAATCTAATACCCATTACCGCTCCTATGGTAGGAACTTTCTATCGTGCCCCATCTCCTGATGCCGACCCATACATAGAAGTAGGGGACATCCTAAAGAAAGGACAGGTAGTATGTATTATAGAAGCGATGAAGATAATGAACGAGATAGAAGCGGAAATAGGTGGAAAAGTTGCCAAGGTTCTTGTCGAAAGTGGGCATCCAGTTGAATATGGGCAACATCTGTTATTAGTTGAACCTCTATAACACAGTGTAGTTAGGATTTCCTATCCCCATCTTCTCGGCAATTTTTAGATGGGGTATGTCTTTGTAACTCCATCCGAACAGAGTAGAGGCATAAGCATCACACGCAACACCGTCTTCTCCAATTATTATCGTATCTTTAAATTCTACTTGCCCGGGACCTTTTGGTCCATTCGTCTTCAATATTCTTGTAGCATCAACGATGTTCAAAGTTGGTTTTAAACAGGTATTTATATCCACAATAGCCTGATGCAAATTCTTTTTATGAAATTTTCCCATATCCCATGTGCAGCCCATCAAATTTTTTAAACAGCAGGTCAGAGTCGTAGCCGCATGATGTTTTGCGATTGGAATGTTTATGAAAGTCTCTGAATCTAATAGAATTTTTGGAACAAGAGCGGATTTTAATACCTTTCCCTTTTCGATTGTAATTTTTTCATAGAGTTTCTTCGTATGTCCTGAATAGAAATAAGCCCGGCTCTTTTTAGCGACATCCTTTATTCTGTTTTTCTCAAATGCAAATTTGTGGTTGTCACAACTGTGCTCCCACACATAGACCTTGTCTGCACCCGCCTCATAGCAGAGTTTTATGACTTCTTTTAGAATTTCAGGATTGGTCGTAGCCGCCTGTTCTGGTCTCCTCGCCCATGCACCATTTGGCTTTATGAAGACAGATTTACCCCTTTTGATATATCTGTCTAAAGTTGGTAATCTTTTGCCCTTTGTGACGATGAGCTCAGACTTGGCTTCTAAAAATGAGATATGAGGGAAGAAAAGGATAAGGAGGGAACCGAAGCTCCCTTTTATAAAATTCCTTCTTGAAATTCTCTCTTCGGAGACCATTTACCTCAGATTATGTTTTAACCACGAATGACACGAATTAACACTAATAAAAACAAAGACAAGTAGAGAAAATCTCTCGCAAAGACGCCAAGACGCAAGAGATATTGGTGTCTTCTTTTGATTTTAAACAAAGTTCGTGTCCATTCGTGATTGCTTTACGCATTATTTGAGTTTACTTTTTATCTTTATTCCCAACTCATCCAGTTGTGCTTTCTCTACCTCCGCAGGTGCTCCTTCAAGAAGTGCCTGCGCATTGAGGGTCTTCGGAAATGGTGTCACATCACGAATATTCTCCATACCGGCCATCAGCATCACTATCCTATCAAGTCCTGGTGCAATCCCACCATGAGGCGGTGCACCGTACTCCAATGCTTCAAGTAAAAAACCAAATCTCTTCTTCTGCTCCTCTCTACTCAACCCTATTATGTCAAATACCATTTCCTGAATCTCTCTTTTATGGTTTCTAATACTGCCAGATGCGAGTTCATAACCATTACAGACGAGGTCATACTGTATACCCCTCACCTTCGCAGGGTCAGTTTTAAGAAATTCCATATCCTCTGGCTTTGGCTGGGTGAAGATATGATGTTCTGGGTCCCAGCTATTTTCCTCTTCATTATATTTGAAAAGGGGAAAATTGACTACCCAGCAAAATTTGAAATCTTCGACCTTTGCTAAATTGAGTCTCTTTGCCAGTTCTACCCTCAGCCCACCTAATGAAGGCAAAACCACGGATTTCTTCCCTGCAATTATCAGAAGCAGGTCTTTTTCTTTTAAATCTGTCCTTCTTTTCAAATCTTCAACGAGTTCTCTGCTCAAAAATTTTGTCAGAGGTCCGCTTACTCCTTTTTTAGATTTAAGAAATAACAATCCTTCAGCGCCATACTTTTTAGCAATTTCTTCTAAATTATCTATATCCTTACGAGAGTAACCGACGCAAGTTTTTGCATTCAATGCCCGCACTGTCTCTGCATCCTTGAATATTTTGAAATCCGTTTGCTTTGTAATATCAGTTATATCAACGATTTCCATTCCATATCGCAAATCAGGTTTATCACTTCCAAATCTATTCATCGCATCTTCGTATTCGAATCTCACAAACGGTATCTCTATCTTTTTGTGAAGAACTTTTTCAAATATAGATTGAAACATTCCCTCTACCAGTTTAAAGATGTCATCCTCATTTACGAAACTCATCTCTATATCTATCTGGGTATGTTCTGGTTGTCGGTCAGAACGCTGGTCCTCATCCCTGAAACATCTTGCGAACTGATAGTATCTGTCAAATCCACTTACCATCAATAACTGTTTGTAAAGTTGAGGCGATTGAGCCAGACAGTAGAATTTGCCCGGATAGAGTCTGCTCGGCACAAGATAATCCCTTGCCCCCTCCGGCATACTCCTCGTCAAAATAGGTGTTTCCATCTCTACAAATTCCAAGGAGTTCAGATACTCCCTCATCGCCTGTACAATTTTGTGTCGCAGAATGAAGATTTTCTGCATCACCTCTCTTCTCAAATCTATATACCTATATCTCAATCTCAACTCTTCCTGGGCTGTGAGTTCATCTCTGATTACAAATGGTGGAACAAGGCAAGTATTCAAAACTTGGATATTTTCTGCAATCACTTCGATCTCACCCGTTGGCATATCTAAATTAGCCATCCCCTCAGGTCTTTTCCTCACCCTACCCTCTAACTTCAATACCCACTCATTTTTCAGTTCCTTCGCCATTTTATGAAGCGACGGGTTTGTCCGTGAATTGAAAACAACCTGGGTGATACCGTATCTATCACGAATATTAACAAAGATGAGTGGACCATGGTCTCTTATTCGATTAACCCATCCACAGAGCACTACATCCTTACCAACGCTCTTCTTTCTCAATTCACCACAGGTATGCGTTCGATATGACATTGATTAAACTAAGGACTTTTTAAATTCGTTTGCCAGTCGCTTTGCCTCAAGCCTCGCCAGTCCCAGACTATAGGCATCGCTTTTTAAAACCAAAGCGACATAGAATTCTTCGCTGATAGCTCTTGTAACGAAAATGTATTTTTCGGTAGTGAGTACAAAGTTATTTATTTTACCCGCTTTCATATCCTCGACTGATTTTTTTAAAATTCCAAAGATTGAAGCGAGTTCTGCCTCTATGATAGAAGTGTCGATCTCTTTCTCTTCTGTGTAAGTGGCAACTGCAATACCATCCATACTTACAAGACTTCCTATGATTGTTCCTGGAACTTTCTCCACCGTTTCTTTTAATTTTGCACTATAATCAACCGATATTTCCTCCACCATTTTTCCTCCTATTTGCGTTGATTTAATTCTTCTATCTTTTTGAGCAATGCATCCCTTACTTCAACCGTTGTGATGTCGGCATCAAAATCAGAGTCCAATATTCTGACTTCGTTCAGCGCTTCTTCAAAGTCTACAATGTTGCAGCGGGATTTTGCAGTTATCCCCTCCACTCCCTTTCCTTCGGATACCTTGATAATAATCTCAACCTTTTTATAACTCATATTAGAAGGGTGTACATTTAAAACCGAGCCCACCAGAAAAAGAGCAATCATAAAATGTCGCATCAACCTACAATAAAAAACATCAGCAGATTGTCAAGAAAAAACAGAGACCACGAATTACATTCACCCCGCACCTATGCATAAGTGCGGGGCAGGTTAATCGAATGCACACAAATAATATAAAAGGTTTTAATGCTGTAAGTTGAGGGCAGATCCTTTCAGCAATCTCTTGTTTCGTGCTTGACAAATTTGTGGCTCCACTTCGCTCCACCAAAATTTTTGGGCTCATCGTTTTGTGAAAAATAGACCTTGACATTTCAAGTAGGACCTGTTATTACCAAAATGAGATGTGAATAAATTATGTCACCCGAAAATTTTGCAAGCCCACAAACCGATATTGCGTCAGGAATGGAAAAGGAGGAGTATTAAAAAGGTTTGAATATGATGCTTAGTGAAGCAGATACAAGAGCGAAACTGATAGACCCTGCACTTCATCGTCGTGGATGGACAGAAGACCTTATAAGACGAGAGGAAACAGATAGGGGCATTGATATTGTAGGCGGAAAGCCACGGCGAAGACAAAAAGGCCGAATAGATTACCTCTTGCGTATCCAGGTTAACATTAACTCACAACCCATTGCTGTTGCTTTAATAGAGGCTAAACGTAGTGGTGACCCACCTGACAAAGGTCTTGAGCAAGCAAAGAAATATGCTCGTTTGAACTATGTGCCTTTTGTATATTCTTCCAATGGCCATCTCTTTGTAGAATACAACGATTTTACAGGTAAGACCTCCAAGCCTCATCATCTGGAAAAATTTCCAATGCCATCAGAATTACGACGACGCTATGAGAAAGGAGTTGGTTTCTCAGTTGATAGCGAGGAAGCAAAACCATTGCTTGTTCCATATGTATCTGGTGAAGCAAGCCGCCGTTATTATCAGGATGCCGCTATCCGGGCAGCATTAGAGAAAATCGCACAGGGCAAAAAGCGGTTACTTCTCTTTCTTGCCACGGGTTCCGGGAAAACCTTTATTGCAGTTCATCTCTTAAAAAAGATTGCAGATGCGGGAGAACTCCGTCGCGCTTTGTTCGTTTGCGACAGGGACGAACTTCGTGCCCAGGGTCTTGCGGCTTTCCAGAATATTTTCGGCACTGATGCTGCACCGGTCTCAACTTCAAATCCACAGAAAAACGCAAGAGTCCTGATAGCAACCTATCAGACGCTTAATGTGGCAGGTGAAACTGAAGAAGCCAAATTCCTTCTTGAGAACTATCCTGAAAACTATTTTAGTCACATTATCATTGATGAATGCCATAGAAGCGCATGGGGTAAATGGAGCATTGTGTTGAAAAGAAATCCTGATGCAGTTCAGATAGGTCTTACTGCAACTCCGCGCTACTGGGAAGGCGGAGGAGAAGAAGAACGAAAGGAAGACGAAAAGATAACCGCCAACAACCTTCGATATTTTGGTGAGCCAGTCTATGAGTACCCTATGGCACAGGGAATTGAAGATGGTTATCTTCCTGCCTGTGAAGTCATCAGGCGCAGAACTGATTTGGATGAAAGAGGAGTCACTCGTGAAGATATAGAGCGTTTGGGTGCAAAGGATGCCATTACAGGACAACCCCTTATGGCTGCAGAAGCCAAAGAACACTATGAAGCACCATCCTTTGAAGTTGCTATCCAGCTTCCTGATAGAGTAAAGGCCTCGTGCAAAGACCTCTTTGAAATGTTCCTTCAAACTGGCGGACCACATCAAAAGGCCGTTATTTTTTGTGTTCGTGATACCCATGCCGATGCTGTTGCCGCGGAGATGAATAATCTTTATGCCGATTGGTGTGTTAGAAATGGACAAGAAAGATTGGAACACTATGCCTTCAAATGCACTGCTGCTGTAAGTGGTAGCGAATATATAGCAGATTTACGAGGCTCAGAACGCAGCCATTTTCTCGCTACTACTGTTGATCTAATAACCACAGGTGTTGATGTGCCAATACTCCGTAATGTGGTTTTCTTCAAATATGTCCGTTCCCCTATCTCATTTCAGCAGATGATGGGAAGAGGCTCAAGAATTCACCTACCTACAAATAAATTGATGTTTCATGTCTATGACTACACAAACGCTACCCGCCTTTTGGGAAAGGAATTCAAAACTCGACCTTCACCAACACGAGAGCTAAGAGAACCTGAAGAACAAAGAAAAGAAAAAATAATCCGTGTGGAGGGATTTGATATTCGTATAAATCCAGCTGGAACCTATATTGTTATCCAAAAAGAAGGAAGATTAGGAATGGTTACTGTGGAGGAATATAAACAAAGGCTCGCCGAACATTTAGTTGAAGAGACTAAAACATTTGATGATTTTCGCCACCGCTGGTTAAATCCACAGGAACGAAAACATCTCATAGATTCTCTTCCTGATGATGGGCGTGGGATAAGACTACTTCAGGAACTTTTAGAACGGAAAGAATGTGACCTATATGATGTTCTGGCAGAGATTGGTTTTGGTGTGGCACCAAAGAGCCGCAGCGAGAGGGTAGAGGCACTCCACTACAAGCACGATGCTTGGTTTAAGCATTTACCTAAGAGAACACGAAATACATTATTTGCCCTTGCAAATCAATTTAAAATAGGTGGTACTGAGGAGTTAGAAAATCCTTATGTATTCAATGCCCCTGATGTGGTTAAAGCAGGAGGTCTTGAAGCTTTAAAAATTCTCGGGAATCCTAAAGATATTATTAACGAAACAAAAGAGAGGTTGTTTGCGGTATGAACAATAAAGAGTTTAAGGGTTCAAAGGTCAAAAGTTCAAGGGTTGAGAATTTTGAGGACTTGAATGTTTATAAGCAAGCAAGGAATTTAACCAATAAAATATATGAAATAACCAGACAGGGGACATTTTCAAAAGATTATGGACTAATGGATCAAATTCGGCGTGCATCTGTCTCTGTAATGTCAAACATTGCTGAAGGGTTTGAAAGGGGGACAAATACCGAGTTTATTCAATTTCTATTTATTGCTAAAGGCTCATGTGGAGAAGTCAGAGCACAACTAACCATATCCTATGACCAAAAATATATTGATGAAATCACTTATAATGCTCTTGTTGACCGGGCTCGGCGCATCAGCGGGATGTTGAACAATCTAATTGCATATTTGAAGGGTTCTCGATATAAAGGAGCAAAATACAAGAAACCACCAACTAAAAGCATGACAGAAGAACTAAATGAGATGTTAAAGGAAATCAAGCGTCAACAGAATGGTAAATAAAGTTTCGGAGTTCAAGAGTTCAAAAGTTCAAGGGTCAACTCTTAAACCCTTTAACACTGTAACCCTTGAACCTTTAAAGAATGGCTGGCGCTGGATGAAACTGGGCGAGGTGTGTGATGTAAATCCTCGTCGGCCCGAGAATTTTACACGTTCCCCGGATGCACCAACTACATTCATCCCAATGGCTGCAGTTGATGAGAAAGCAGGCATTATTGCCAGACCTGAAGTAGTTCCGTATTCAAAAGTCGCAAAGGGGTATACTTACTTTGAGAAAAATGATGTTTTATTTGCCAAGATTACACCATGTATGCAAAATGGTAAACATGTAATAGTAAGAGATCTTATAGACGGTATTGGGTTTGGAACAACAGAATTTCATGTTTTAAGGACAAATAATAATATAATACCAGAGTGGGTTCACTTTTTTGTTCGCCAACCCCATTTTTTGAAAGAAGCAACTGAATATTTTACTGGTGCAGTTGGTCAACAAAGGGTACCTAAAGAGTTTTTGTCCAATTACACTATACCCTTACCACCAATAAAAGAACAAAAGCGTATTGCTGCAAAGATTCAGGAAATGATGCAAGAGGTGGAGCGTGCCCAAACCGCCTGCGAAAAGCAATTTGAGTCAGCCAAAGTACTCCCCTCGGCATACCTGCGAGAAGTCTTTGATAGCAAAGAGGCAAAGAAGTGGGAGAGAAAGAGACTGGGAGAAGTTGCTCGAATTTTCGCAGGATCATCAGCACCACAAGAGCCTAAATATTTTGAAAATGGGAAACATCCGTTTGTTAGAGTGCAAGATTTAGGAAGATACGGAAAGACGATTAATTTAATGGATGTTAAAGACTACGTTAATGACAGTGCTATAAAAGAGATAAACTTGGTAAAAGCTGAAAAAGGAAATATTCTTTTTCCAAAAAGTGGAGCTGCAATTACAACAAACAATAGAGCAATTCTAGGAATTGATGCTTTCATTGTTTCTCATCTTGCTGCCGTAAAACCAATATCTGAAATTGCTGATGTCCATTTTGTTTATTACTGGTTATGTCTAACCGATATGGTTCAATACATGGAAAATCCCGGCTATCCATCACTTAAACTATCTACGATATCTAAAATTTTTATTTCTTTACCTTCATTGGAAGTCCAACGCCGCATCGCCACTGAACTCGAAGAAAAAATGACAGAGGTTCAAAATCTTCAATCTTCAATCCGCAATCAACAATCTGCATTGAACGCCTTACCACAGGCAATTTTGAGGAAAGCATTTAGAGGAGAATTGTAGAAATATAGTGTAATAAAATCAAACTTTCTCTTGACAAGATATCTTACATAAGTATAATGTCATAATAAAAGGAGGTTATGGTGGTCAAGATTGGTCGTAGGATAAAAGAATTGAGACAGCAATTAGGAATTAGCCAGCAAAGGCTTGCCGAATTATTGAAGGTTTCACGCCCGACGATATCTCAAATAGAAAACGCCGAGAGAAAAATTTCTGCTGATGAATTAATAAAACTATCGGAGATATTGAATATTTCTGTAGAAAGTTTGCTGGGTTTAGAAAAACAACCGGAGGTGATTTTAAGAGAAAGTAAGAAAAAGAAAAAAACCAAACCTAAAATCAGAATTAATGTCCCTCAAAAGAACTTGGGAAAATTCAAAGAAGTTTTGTTGTATATCCTTAATAAGGTTGGCTCAAAACCCAATATTGGAGAGACTGTAATCTATAAACTTCTTTATTTTGTTGATTTTGATTGTTATGAAAAGTACGAGGAACAATTGATTGGTGCTACTTATATTAAAAATCGCTACGGACCAACCCCGATAGAATTCAAAAAAATAGTCGATAAAATGATTAAAGACGAGGAAATTATAAAAGTTACGAGCAACTATTTTGAATATCCTCAAACCAAGTATTTACCTTTGAGGAAACCTGACCTTTCCATATTAATGGCTAATGAAATTGAGATAATTGATGAAGTTTTGAACAGACTCTCTGATATGAATGCGGCTCAAATAAGTGAATATTCACATAACGATATTCCCTGGCTGACGACAGAAAATGGTAAATTTATTGAATATGAGGCTGTTTTTTACAGAACTTCGCCCTATTCTGTGAGAGAATACAGTGAAGATATTTCACGAGATTAACCGTCTTCCCGAATTTAAGAAGGATATGAAAAAACTTGTCAAAAGATTTAGAACACTCGAAGATGATTTGAAAATCTTTATTAAAACCGAGTTAAATCTTCGTCATAAAGTAAAGAAAAATAACAAGGGAATCTTTCCAATTTCGGGCTTGAGGATTGAAAATCCTAAAATCTTCAAAGCGAAGAAATTTGCATGCCGTTCTCTCAAAGGTAAAGGGGTTCAATCGCGTATCAGGGTGATTTACGCTTATTTCAAGAAACAAGATAAAATTGAGTTAATTGAAATTTATTACAAAGGTGATAAAGAAAATGAGGATAGGGTAAGAATATTAAAGTGTTACAAAAGGTAAGGATATGAAAAAGAATGCTAATCAAAAGTTCAGAATTTATAATCTTGAATCAACTTGAAACCATCAATGCCTTGCCATGGACAATTTTAAAAAAGGAGTTTAGAAAAAGGTTATAATGGCAGATATTAAAATTTTTCTTTCTTGTCCCCAAGACATAGTTGAGGAAGGAAACATTATTAATATAGTTGAAAGAATAATTCAAGAAGTTAATTTTTATTATAAATCCTTTGATATAAAATTTGACTTAACTTATTGGAAAAAGAGTCCGAGTATTGGAAAAGGCGAACCTCGTGTTCAAGACAGAATAAATAATCGCTTGGTTAAAAACTGCGATATTTTTCTCGGAATATTGTGGACAAAAATTGGTTCTCCTCCAGGAATTAATACAGAAGGAATAAGTTATAGTTCTGGTACAGAAGAAGAATTTTATTTGGCGAGTGGATTAAATAAAGATTTATGGATGCTGTTTTGTAGTTACTCTGTAGATATTTCTATAATTGACGCCAAGTTAGTAGAACAATTAGAAAAAGTAAGGGACTTTAAAAAACATCTTAAAGAGGAAGGAATACTGTATGCGGAGTTTTCATCTGAAAAAGAATTTCGTGATTTGCTTAAAGAAACTATTACCGAATGGTTATCAGAAAGATATTTCATAAAAAATATAGAGCAAGAAGAAAGGGAAGAGGTTTTACCAATGAAAAGCGATTTCGAAAAACACAACAGAGGTTTTTAACTATGATTAGAGAAATTGCAGGAGAGCAATATTTTTACCGAGGGATTAAGAACATAGTTTTAAAATCTTTGAAAGTAGAAAAGAAAAGCAAGGTAATGCTTATTATAGGTCAGCCAGGTAGTGGTAAAAGTGTGTTTATGAGCCAGCTTTACGATGGATTTAAAGATAAAGTGGAGTACTTGACCGCTGTTAGAGCAGAATTTATAAAAGAGTCAGATTCACCAAAGAATGTGTACGAGTTATTTGAAAGAGTAAAAGATGAAGATAAGCCAAAGGTTTTATTATTGGATTCCCTCGATGTTTTATCTTATAGTCGCAAAAGAGAACTTCGAGACTGGCTTTTCTATGTGGACAAACTTAAAAATATAAAAGGAATGACTGTGATTTGTGCTTCACGGAGTTTCGAAGCAGAGCATTTATATCCGATAAATGAACAGGCATGGTCAGAGAAAATTCCTATTGAACTTCTACCAGATGAGTTTATTAACAGAGTTTTCAATAAATTAAATTATGATTACAATTCTATCTCTCCAAAATTCCGAGAGTTTATTAGAGTACCTTTACACTTGAGAATAACTGCGGATATTATCCAAAGAGGTAGAGACCCTAAGGATATTTGCACTTTACAAAATCTTTATGCGAAGCTATGTGAATTGTTAAACATATCAAAATATGAGATGAGTTTATTAAGTGAATTAGCGGAACTAATGATTAAGAATAGGACAATTCATGTGTCTTATCCTTCCATAAGTGTCCAATTACTCGATAATATTAAAAAAATGGAAAGACCTGGAATTACAGGTATCATTCAAATTGACTCAACAAATGAAAGATTGAGTTTTTCTCATCAAACACTTATTGACTATTTCTCTGCTTGGAAAGTTACTAATCAGAACAAATCAATAGTAGATTTTGTATTAGACCACAACCAGAGTTTGTTTATAAGGCCTGTCCTCAGGCATATACTTGGGTTTCTCCGTTCAAGTTCAGAAAAAAGACTTTTTGAAGAGTTGAGTGAATTATTTTTTAAAAAAAATTTTAATAAGAAAATAGGATTTAAGCAAAAAGATGAAACAATAAAAATGCATATTAAAACTGCAATACTTGCCAATATATCTTCTTGGGATAATCCAACACTTGAAGAAGGCAAATTTCTCTTAAGGTTATTCAGAGAGACAAAAGATGGACAGACATTTATGATTCAGTTCTTTAATAGCGGACCAAATCCTGATTGGTATAATGTTTTAAAAGATATATATATCCTTCCAATATTGAAAAATAGAGATGACTCAAATATCGAATATAGAGTAATCTTGTCATTCTTGGATGGAATCGCGAAGTATAAGTCATCCGAAGTATTAGACATTTCGTTTTTTCTATTAAATCAAGAATGTAATAGAACTATTGAAGGGTTTTTCCTCAGAGTTTCTGATGCACTATCTAAAATAGAATTGAATAATTCTCTTAAAGAAAAATATGTCAATTTTCTTGACAAAATAGTAAGAAAAAGTTTCATCAAGTGGTATTACGAAATACAGATAACTTGCAATAGAATAGCAAAATATTTTCCTGAAAAAGGGCTTGAATTATATTTTGATTCTGTTGTGACAGAATTACGGGACAAAGAGAACGAAATCAGTCTATCTCAAGGAAGTTTAGTCGAGTCATTTGATAAAGTATTACCATCAATCTATGAAAAGATACCCTATCAAGTATTGTTGATTGCTACAGACTTTTTCGAACAAATATTATCTGTCAATTATTCAGAAAAAAGTCTCCCAGATTGGACTGGTGAACTCCTTTATTTAGAGCATGCTCAGAGATTTGGGCTTTATGCTTTTTATGAATGGTATAAGAACAGAACATTAGAGTTTTGTTCTTATCTGACAGAAGAAGCAAAACATATAATAAAAAAACTTCAGCAAAGTAAATGGAAGTCACAGAAACAGTTGTCAATGTTATGTAAGTTAAGAAATGTTTCGTATTTCAAAAATGATGTTTTGAGTTATATTAAAAAAATATTGAAAAGCGACCTGCAAGATTCATCTATGTATGAACAATCTGATTTATTCATACGAACAATTGAGGAAGTATTTGGAATTATTTCGTCTCGAGAAAGAAAAGAAATTATTAATTCACTACTAAACTTGAAATTTGATGATGAATTGCAAGTTAGAGAGTGGATTTGGAAACCGTTACATCATATTCCTGAGTCATTTCATGATGAACGAATAAGGAAAAAGTTGGAAGAGATTCGAGAAAAGTATGACTTTGAGAAAGAATACAGATATACTCCCCCAATAAGTAGCACAGGTGCTCAGGTAGCTCGACCCCCAGTTCCAGCAGATGTATTACGAGCCAAGGAACCTGATGAACTATACAAGTTTCTGATAGAAAACAGAGATTTGAAAGAAAGGTGGGATCTTGAAAAGAATAAACTCTATGGAGTGGTTAGGGAATTAGCTCAAGAGGTAGCTACTGTTTTGGCAGAAGATTTAAATAAATATAAACATGTGATAGAAAGTCTGTCGAAAGACCCTGCAAATGACAAATATCTTTCGTATCTATTCTGGAAGCTTTCGGAAAAAGGTGCTGTTAAGGAAGATGTAAATTGGGTGATAGAATTAATTAGTTCGGTCTATAAAAGAGAAACACTGAAATTAGATATAATCAGAGTTATTAGGAGAATAACAGATAATCTTTCCAAAGATCAATTTAATAGACTAAAAAATATTCTGTTAGATTTGTTAAAGGCTAAAGACCCAGAAACAGACGAATTCCCTGAATATAGAAAACAAGGCTACTCTAACACTGCTCTTACAGAAGGAATAAATTCTACACGGGGAGCTCTTGCTGATTTAGTTATTGCACTATTGTCGAGATTCGATGAGAGTTATCTAATTGATATTTTAGAAGAGCTTTCTAAAGATAAAACTATAAGCGTGAGAGCAGCATTAGTAAGGTGTTTACCATATGGAATTAAACCACTGGGTTGGGATAAGTGCTTTGAATTATTCTCTAATGCTTTTGAAAAAGGAGCTGAAGAATACTCTGAAGTGGTTATTCAATTTTTGCAATATGCTCCTAAAGATAAAATTGGCCAACTGAAAGACATCCTTGATAAAATGAAAGAAAAGAGAGAGGGAAATTTGGGAGAAGTATACGCTGTGGTGATGACTATATATTATCTTAGAGGAATGTGCTCTGAAGAAGTCTTGATGGAATTGTTAAGTGATAAACAATTAATAGATAAAGGCAAGGAAGAGAGTTTTAATTTATTAGCCAATCAAGTAAGATTTGAAGCCAATGTAGACAAATGTTTGAAGATTATAAATAACCTTTTAGAACAGCAAGATATTTTAGAAAGTAAGGCAAGTATTTTATTTATGGAAGCAAGACCCGAAGATTTGAAGAAATTTGTACCAATTATAAACAAAGTCATCAAGAAACCTAAAATTAGAGGTGATGCTCTTTATTACATGCTTGGGTATTTAGAAAAGAGCATATTGGTTGATCCTTTGGAAGTATTTAATTTGCTTGAAGATACTCTTTCGGAAGCAGGTGATGATTTTCACAATTTAAGAGGTTTTACCCCTGCAAGTCATTCAAAAGCACCTTTGAACATAATAAATACAATTTTTGAGTGTTATCCAGAAGAAGAAAACAGAGCATTGGAGGCGTTGGGCAAACTTATAGAACTTAATTGGAGTGGTGTAGACGAGTATTTATATGCGTTGGACAGGATTTGAAAGAAATGAAAAATAAGCGTAAAATCACCACCCCTCAATCCCTGAATGCTTATATAAAGGGTATTTGTGACATTATGCGCAGGTCGGGTAGGGCAGGGGCTCTTCAGTATGTGCCAGAACTCACATGGATGCTTTTCCTTCACATTCTTGATGAAAGAGAACAAAGAGAGGCAGAACAGGCCAAAGCATTAGGGGTAAGATTTACTCCTTCCTTAAAATATCCCTACCGCTGGCAGGATTGGGCAGCACCTGATGGAAAAAAACGCCTGGAACTGCAAATGGGGACGCTGGGTGGTTTTATGAGTTTCGTTGACGGTGAACTTTTACCGACTCTCAAAAAATTAAAAGATAAACCCGGCGCAACTTCGCGCCAGAAGGCTATCAGCGAAGTCTTTTCCTATGTTGAGAAAACCGGTATCGATACTGAGCGTAATCTTCTGGATATTCTTGATAAAATTCACCAACTTTCCATAGAGCAGGTTGATAATACACATATGTTCACGCTTTCCCAGGTATATGAAGGGCTTTTGCTAAAAATGGGGGAGAAGAACAACGACGGTGGACAGTTTTTCACACCCAGAGAGGTTATCCGTGTAATAGTAAAGGTAATTGACCCAAAGATGGGAGAAACCGTTTATGACCCCTGCTGTGGAACAGGTGGTTTTCTGGCTCAGACATATCTGCATATGAGAGAAAAAGCAACAACAGCAGATGATATCGAAACCCTGAAAACCAGAACTTTCTATGGCAGAGAAAAAGAAAATCTCATTTATCCGATTGCACTGGCAAACCTTGTTCTCCATGAGATTGATGAGCCGCACATCTGGCATGGAAATACACTAACATCACTTGAGGTTTATGGCGGGCTTTTTCAAGGAGCACCAGCCCTTTTCGATGTTACTATTACCAATCCCCCTTTTGGTGGAAAAGAGGGCAAGGATGCCCAGACACGCTTTGCCTATAAAACAAGTTCAACTCAACTATTATTCTTGCAGCATGTGATAGATAGCCTCAAACCAGGAGGTAGATGCGGAATTGTGATGGATGAAGGGGTTCTGTTCCGCACAAATGAGAAAGCTTTTGTCCAAACTAAACGAAAATTGCTAAATGAGTGTAATCTCTTTTGTATCGTAAGTCTTTCGCCCAAGGTCTTCGTAAATGCCGGTGCAGCGAGTAAAACCAATCTTCTCTTCTTTACCAAAGGTAAACCAACTAAAGAAATATGGTATTACGATTTATCCGACCTTAATATCACTAAAAAACAACCTCTCACTTTGCAGCATTTTGATGAATTCTTTAAACTCTTCAACCCTTCGGCCCTTAAACTTTCCGAGAGCGAACGTTCCTGGTGTGTATCAGTAGAGGAGATTCAGAAAAAAAATTATGACTTGAAGGCAGTCAATCCAAATAAAAAAATTGTTGAAGACACAAGAACCCCAGAAGAACTAATTTTATCTATTGATTCTTTTGGAAAAGAAATTGCAAATGCGTTAACGATATTGAAAAAGAAAGGTGTGTGATAGCAGAAAAGACAGAAAATGATTCAGGAAACTATAAACTCACTGTCAATGTGGTTTTTTGAAAATCTTTCAAATTATAAAGAGATTTGCCATTTTATCTCCACTCGCAACGGTGGTTTCAGTTCTTCACCTTACCGGTCTTTTAACTTGAGTTTTAATGTTGGTGATAACCCTGAAAAAGTGCTCAAAAATCGAGAATTACTCGCTTCCTCTTTTAAATTTACAGTTGATGACTTTGTTACCTGTGAACAGATTCATAAAGGTAATGTTAGTGTAGTTACAGAGAAAAATCGTCATTCAGAGCAGAAGGCGACTGACGCTGTGACAACGAAGATTCGAAGAATGTGTCTTACGATCTTGTTAGCAGATTGTGCACCCATTCTTTTCTATGACCCCCAGCAGAAGGTGATAGCACTTGCGCATGCTGGCTGGAGCGGAACTGTTAATAAAATAGTAGAAAATACCATCAATACCATGGTCAGAGAATATAATTCTGTGCCTCGAAATATAATAGTCGGGATCGGGCCCTCGGTAGGTCCATGCTGCTATGATGTAAAATCGGATGTGGTTGAAAAGGTGCAAAGAAAACTGGACAATAGCGAGGAAATTATCGTTTATAGAAATAAGAAGTATTATTTAGATTTATGGAAAGCTAATGAGTTCCAGTTACTTAATTCAGGGGTTAGGGAAGAAAATATTGAAGTGGCGAGAGTCTGCACACAATGTAATAGAAAGGTCTTCTTTTCAGCAAGGGCAAACAGAGGCAAAACAGGAAGATTTGGAGCAGGAATTATGAAGCTCTGAATGGACAAGGCAAATGGCTTTCAGCCATTTGGTCGAAGCTAATAGAGTGTGAGATGATATGTTGAAGTGTCATACTTTGCTTTTTCTAATATGATATAGATTATATTAGAAACGAAAGGAGGTAAGGTATGACTGTACCATGGGAAAGAAATTGGTGTCAGGTCTCATTTTTAATCCTCAAAACTCAAAATCCAAATTAAATCCCAATTTCCAAATCCTAACGATATATGGCATGATAAATTGACATGTGTCTTTTAGACGTTTTGATAATTATCTAAATATCTAATAGCAGGACATTAAGTTCATCAAGAATAGAACGAAGTTGACTAGGTCAAACATACGCTTGCCTTCATTTTTTAACAATAGTTCAAAAATTCGCATTTGTGAACAGATCGTATGAATCGAAAAACAATGGGGGGTCAGGCTCAACTATTTGACTTTAAGGCATAAAAATTGTAATATTATGAAGATTGGAAGGTTGGAAATGAGATTGCTTCGGCTTCGCCTCGCAATGACTGGGGAGGTGGATGAGATTGCTTCGGCGCTGACGCTCCTCGCAATGACAAGTGAGGAATTTATCTTGAGGTTGTTGTGCTTGCGCTCGCAATGACGCTACCTGATAGATTTTAATAGTTTTTTTGCTGCATTCGTTACTTCGTCCACAGTGATCATTCTCATGCAATTGAATTTTTCGCAACTTCTTCTGTCACAGGGTGAACAGGGAAGGGATTTTTTTATCCCTATGTGTCTGCCACAAGGCGGATGATGGGTGTCCATCCTCGAAGGTCCATAGAGCGTTATCGTCGGCACATCAAATGATTCAGCGATGTATTTTGGTCCAGTGTCATTCGTTATGAACAGATTCATATTTTTGACAATTGCAGAGAATTTCATTAGAGGTAGGTCTTTTATTAAAATTGGTTTTCTCCCCATTTTTGCCATAACTTTGTTCAACACCTTATAATCAGACTTGCCTCCAAATAGAAAAACTCTATGCCCCAGATCAACCAGTCTGTCAGATAATAAAGCAAATCTATCTTCTTCCCACCTTTTGGTAGCATAACTTCCTCCAGGGAATATACCGACTCTTTTTTTAGAACCAACAGCATACTTGGTTAAAAAATCGTTTGCAAAATCTTCATCCTCTCGATTTACCGGAATATGCATCCTATCCGTGTATATATTCATCCCGATCCCTCGTAGTAGACTGAGATTGAAATCAACCACATATACAGGGTTAATGGGTTCTATTCTGATAGTATAAAAATATTTCCTCACCCTGTAAGCAAATCCAACCCTGTTTGGTGAGTTCGTCAAGTAGGTAATTAAGGCAGTGCGGAAATTTCCAAATAAATCTATGACAAGGTCGAATCTTTTACTCCGCAGTTTTCTTATCAAGTTTCTGTCTTCAAAGAAAGATGCACCCCTTTTGAAAATTATTATCTCATCAATATACTTATTTTTTGCAAGCACTTCGGACGGTATCTTTTCTGTTAAAAAAGAGATATACGCTTTGGGGAAATTTAATCTGAGGTTTGTAATAACAGGTGTGGAGGTTATGACATCACCAAGCCCTCTCGATTTGATGACGAGTATTCTTCTTATATCTTTCATTTTAAGATTCGTTTTACCTTTTTATAGACTTCATCCACTTCTATGAGTTTCATACATCTGTGGTCTTCACAAAATAATTTACCACACCCCTCGCCTCTGCAGTCAACGGCTTTTGCAATCATATAACTCTTGTCTTTCTCTGTGTATGGATGCCACTCTTTTGGGTTCTCAGAGCCAAAGAGTGTCAGATTTTTAACGCCGACTGCGGCAGCTAAATGAACCACAGCAGAGGAGTTACCTACGACCAGATTGGAAAATTTTATATACCTCCCGAGCTCTTTAACCGTTTCCGGCCTTTTGATAGTTGGTCTGTGTTTCATTTTTTTCGTCACTTCCTTAACTATGCCTTCTTCATCTGGTCCACATAGAACTATCACTTCCGTCCCGTCATCTACGAGTCTATCAGCCAGTTCTCCAAACCTTTCCGGCAGCCACCTCTTTGCCTGACAAGAACCTCCAGGTGATATTGAAACTGTTTTATTGGTAGGGAACCCGTACGGGTCCCTACTTCTATCTGAAAGGAAAAATCTTGTTTTTTTATCCTTTGGTTCTATACCCAACACTCTGAGACAGTCGAGATCTCTCTCTATCACCGATTTCCTTATTCTCGGTGGAGGCGAACCAAAATTGGCGAAATAGTTTTTTCCACTGTGATTATTCACAATTCTATGAGGCGCACCCGACAGATAGGAAATGAGAGCCGAACGAAAACTTGCATTCAAGTTAATCGCTAAATCGAATTTTTCCTTTCGCAAATTCTTTACGAGTTTCAGATAGTTTCGCCACCCTTTATTATAGATATATATTTTGTTGATGTAGGGGTTGTTTTTGAATACATAATAACTTTGCGGGTAGACTACAATACCGATAAATGCATCCGGGCATCTTGTTCTTAGATTTGAGACAGTCGGAGTGGCGATTACGGAGTCGCCGATCCCTCTCAGTTTCAAGACGAGTATCTTTCTAAAAAACATAAATTTTAACCACATTTTAATAGAACGCAGATTTCCGCAGATAACCGCAGATAATTTTCACCACCAAGGCACAAAGCCACCAAGATTAAAGAGTATTTCTTTGTGTTCCTTCGGCTTCGCTCAGGACATGCCCTTCGGCTTCGCTCAGGACATGCCCTTCGGCTTCGCTCAGGACATGCCCTTCGAGTCTTTGTGGCTAATAAAATCCTGTCCATACGGATCCTGTGGAAAAATCTGCGTCCTCTGTC
>JAUXAN010000024.1 GCA_030619885.1 bacterium | reverse complement strand
AAAAACGAGACCAGTTACAAGAAGAGCTGTTCCTCTCTTGCCACTCGGTATTTCTTTCAATCCGCTTTTGATCATAGCGATTTTCTCCTCATGCTTTGCTTTTACGAGTTTAAAGATGAAGATAAAGAACATCACTATGAGCACTATAGGTATAGCAAACGCTCCAGCGATTGCCAAAATGGCTGTGATTCCGCCCGGTATCATTTGTTCAAACATTTTTACCTCCTTTTTGAAAAAATTTTCATCTTTTGCATATGCATAGATTAGACTAATTAGGAGGGGAAAAGTTGCACTTATCCTCTGGGGTCAGTCCTATAAATTATATGAATGCCAGAGGAAAAACTGTTTCCCATAGAAATATGCCAAACGAATTCTCCACCTTTGCCAAGAACCACGTCCTCAAGGCACTGGCTATCCTAATGACCGTCCCGGGAATCGGCGAGATACTCGCACTTACTATTCTTTACGAAATCCATACAATCAAGCGATTCCCATCAGCACAGAAGTTTTCTTCTTAATGGGGGGACATTTTTTTCTTGCTACAGAGTCTTCAATATGTGTGTTAGGCGAAGATTTCTACTACAATTGTTTCATTCATAATTCTTTGTTTCATGGCAAAGAACAACTCCTGATTCGCTCTTTGCCGCTTCCTTCATCAGCATTGCCGCTCGGTTGACTATTTCACCCATCACATCTTCAACAAGGTACGAGGGATGTCCGATCTTGCCAACGAAAACCTCGCCAGTAGCAACAGCAACATGGAAACGTAACGTGAGGGAGTTAATTTCTCGTCGATAGCCAGAAGCAATCTCCTTTGCAGCACAAACGGCTTGATGTGGATCCGTGAATGTGAAGAGGATAGTATCCCCGATATACTTGCGAATTTGACCACCAAACTTAATGATCGAGTCACCCGCAATCTTGAATGCCTCTTGCAAGAACTCGATAGTTTTCTCGGAACCTACAGTATCTACAATCTTTGCGAAATTGGTCAAATCCGCAAATCCAACCGCCATATTTTCCTTTTTCATATTGTTTGCCTCCTTCTAATCTCTATCCAGCATATACGAAATTTTCGCCCAACTCCATATGTAGGCAATTTTAGTACGTACATCCCAAACTATTTTCGATATTTACAAGCTGCCCTACTTTTTCTTTATATTAGTTTAAAACGAAGTATTTTTTTGAAGATAATTCGAAGCCATGGTGTGTACTTTTTAGGATTTTTATTAATGTCTTTTTCTAACTCATCAATTGAGATCCATTTGTAATCATCAACTTCGGTAAGATCGGGATTTGGCTCACCATCAAATTTTCCAATAAAAACATGATCATATTCATGTTCAAATAAATTATTTTTAAGGGTTGCCTTGTATATGAAACTAAAAATTTTTTTTAGTTCACAATCAATCCCCATCTCTTCTATTAATCTTCTATGTATAGCTTTTTCCAATAATTCTCCTGGTCTTGGATGACTACAACAAGTATTAGTCCACAAACCAGGTGTATGATATTTTGTGTTTACTCTTTTTTGTAAAAGCAATTCTCCTTTTAAATTAAAAATAAATATTGAAAATGCTCTATGAAGTTTACCTTCTTTGTGAGTTTTTATTTTTTCTTCAGTACCAATTTTTGTATCATTTTTGTCTACTAATATAACTTTTTCTTCCATATTTTCAACAAGAAATTATATAAACTTTCATTATTTAAGGAGCGGAAGTAAATTGCGCATAACCGGGTCTAAAGATTTTTTCTGATTTCTTCAAGAGTAAGTCTTGCATCAGGTACCGTTTCAAAAAATTTGTTCAAGTTTTCGCAAGCATAATCATCAAAATATGCACAATTCTCGACATGTCTTTCCTAACCGCACTTCCTTATTTTACAGACATTGCAGTGACTAAAAAGTCGCCCATTCTCTGACAAACATCCATCGCAGTTAATGTCATCTGGCTTAATCTCTGCATTAAATTCCTTAGACCACAACTCAGCAACTTTCATCCTTTCGTTGTCGTTATCTTTTTGAGTTGCCAGGAATGCAGGGCATTCAGTACAGGTTATTCCGCAAAAGGCAATCATCTTATCCGTTATTTTTCACCTCCTTTCATGAAGTCAAATCTTTTTCATCATTACTGACCGATGTAGGTAGATGGCATTCACCCGTTGGAACTTTGTCAAAGGGCAGAGTGTTTTCTCCTCGGTCAACGAGATAAATCAATCTGTTACCTTACAGACTTGGAGTGCTTATCCTTGTACATACCTTGATCGGCAATGGCTATCAGTTGATCTACAGATTTTTCATCAGTTGAATTACATTCTGCAAAGCCACGGCTTAAGGTGATACTATAAGGTTTCATCTTTCTGGCGTTGAAAGCAGCCAATTTCTTAGCAATTCGTTTCCAAACGATAATAGCCTTATTAACTGAACACTGTGGGAGGATCAGCAAAAATTCATCTCCGCCCAACCTACAGATAATATCAGCTTCTCGCAGTATTTCTTTTGAGAGTTTGCTGACGAGTCTCAAAACCTCATCTCCTTCTTGATGTCCATATGTGTCATTGATTTTTTTAAGGTCATCCACATCTAAATAACAGATGCTCAATTTTGAATTACTCCGTTTAGATAACTGAAGTTGTTTACCAAAAAGAAGTAGTCCAAATCTTCTATTCAAAACTCCTGTCAGTGCATCTGTTGTAGCGGATATTCTCAACTCCTCCTCTGCCTGCTTGCGCTCGGTGATGTCTCTCATGACGCCCTGCACTGCAATTATCTTGCCATCTTTTTTCACAGGAGTAACAATAACTTCCATAGGAACAATCTTTCCTTTACTATCTAGTCGGCTTATCTCAAGATTCTTGATTACTTTCCCTGATAAAACGCTCTTTAGTGCTTCTAAGGCTTTCGGCACTTCATTTATGAGAGTTGTTTTCTTCAAATGCTTTCCAATAAGGTCTTCGGGCTTATAGCCATAAAGTTCTTTTACATTGGGGCTCACATATTGAATGAAACCTAAAGGCGATAGTTGAAAAATCACATCATGAATATTTTCCATTATGATCTTGAATTTTTCTTCCGATTTTTGTATCACCTCCTCTGCCTGCTTGCGCTCGGTTACCGCTTCTTCCAATTCACTAATTCGTTTGTGCATCCCTATCAGTTCATTTATAAGTTGCTTTTTTGTCTTATCTTTGCCTTTCATGTTATGCTTACTTTGAAATGGGTAGAGATCTCACCTATTTTTTATTTTTTTGCCTTCAATTCAAATTCTGAAATTCATCTTATTTAGATGAAAATATAGTAAACACAAACTTCTTGTCAAGTAAAAAGAAACCACAAATCACATTCGTGTTTATACTTTCATTTCCAGTTCTAACTCCTTGACATCAAAGAATATTTTTGATATAATGAAAAAGTAGGTTGAATTTATATGCTCCGATAAGGTGTCTTTGAAAGGATTAAGAGAAATTGAAAAGATATTGTTTCCAGTGTGGTAATGAACTGAGAATAACAGACTTGGACGGCAAGAAAAGGTTCACTTGCTCTGGGTGTGGATGGATAAGATACGAAAATCCACTCCCGGCTGTTGCTGCGTTTGTTGAGAATGGGAAAGATGAACTCTTGCTGATCAAAAGGGATGCAGAACCCTACAAAGGGAGATGGGCTCTTCCTTCAGGTTTTATAGAAATTGAAGAGACACCAGAAGATGCAGTATTGAGAGAGTTAAAAGAGGAGACAGGAGTCGATGGAACCATCGAACGGCTCATCGGTGTCTACTCCCAGAGATGCAAACTCTATAAGAATGCGTTGTTAATTACATACAAGATTAAACCGAAAGGAGAGTATCTTTGTCCCGGAGATGATGCAAAGGATGTGAAATTCTTCTCCAAAAAGAGACTACCGAAGATACCTTTTTCAAGCCATATAAAGTCTATCAAAGATGCACAGGAAATGGGGAAAAGGAAATGTTGATTTATGGACCTGTGCCTTCACGAAGACTGGGATTTTCATTTGGGGTAGATGTAATTCCCTTTAAAACCTGTTCTTTCGATTGCATATATTGTCAGTTGGGTAGAACTACCAGTAAGACCGTAGAGAGAAAGGAGTGGATTCCGCAAACCGAAATCCTATCAGAGTTGGAAAAGACACTTTCTATGAAACATAAGATTGATTATATCACTTTTTCTGGTTCAGGAGAGCCCACTTTGAATTCAAAAATTGGTGAACTCATCAAGTCCATCAAACGAATGACATCTATACCAATTGCCGTTCTGACAAACGGCTCGCTTCTTTTTCAAAAAGATTTGAGAGAAGGTCTACTGGACGCTGACCTCATCGTTCCTTCCTTAGACACAACCAACCAGGAGATCTTTGAGAAGGTAAATCGACCCTACCCTTCTCTCAATATTGATATAATAATAAATGGATTGAAAGACCTTCGCAAAGAGTTCAAAGGGTTAATATGGCTTGAGGTAATGCTTGTCGAGGGAATAAACGACGGTTTTGACGAAATTAAAAAATTAAAGTCTATAATTGGTGAAGTGAAACCAGATAAAGTTCAGTTGAATACTGTTGTCAGACCTCCGACTGAGAGTTTTGCTCGCCCTATCAGTGTGGAGAGATCGGAGAAGATAAAAGATGTATTGGGAGGAAAGACTGAAATCATTGCCAAATTTGAAAGGGAAAAACAGATGGCTTATCTAAAAGACATTGAAGAGAGGATACTCACACTTATAGAAAGGCGCCCAGTTACCGCAGTGGATATTTCCAATTCTTTAGGAATGCATAGAACTGGGGTCATAAAATATCTCGATTCTTTAAATAGGAAAGGAAAGATTAAAATCAAGTCATACAGAGACGATACATATTATGAAAGTAACTATTCAGCCCACAAAACACACGAAAAAACACAAAAAGGAGACAAATGAAGACATACCACCAAAAACACGAAATGCAGAAAAAAGTTATGCAATTGTTGGAGCATGTTTTAATGTGTATAAAAGAATGGACTGCGGAATATGAACGTAATGGTTTCGTGACCTTTCGTGGGCTGTATATGAGACTGAATAGTTACCTATGAGAGGTATTTATCTCCTCATCCTCAAACTTATAACAGATAAAGAAATCTCTATTGGTCGATTGGGTAGGATTAAATTTAAAAAGGGTTCGTATCTCTATGTGGGTTCTGCCCAGAATGAAATATCTCAGAGGATCAGACGACATTACCGGAAGAATAAGAAACTCTTCTGGCATATAGATTATCTTCTCTCGGTTGCAAAGATAGAACAAGTCTGGATAAGAGAAGGGAAAGGTGAGTGTATTTTAGCCGATGATATTTCGAGACTTGGTCTTGGGGGTATAAAGGGGTTTGGTTGCTCCGATTGCAGATGTTTTACGCACCTCTTTTACACATACGAAAATTTTGAAAGAGTGAAACAGTTTTTATGTTTTAAAAATTTTAGTAATATGTAAGTCATTTTAAAAATAGGGACTCGTATTGACGTGGATATACAAAGATTCGGATTCGTTAAAAGTTTAACGGTAACGAAGCCCGTATCGTGAAGCGGCTAACGGTTATGTGTATAAAAAACAAAAAAGACGAACTCCCATCACCGAAAGACGAAACGGACATCATAACCGATTAACGAAAACAAGTGACAAATTATATCTTTAAGATCTGCGGTTATCTGCGTAAATCTGCGTCCTATTAGATAAAAATCCTGTCCATACGGATCCCGTGGATTTATCCTGTCCATACGGATCTTGAGATCAAATAATTTAAAAAAACGCGCCCGGAGGGATTCGAACTCTCGACTTGTGGATCCGGAATCCACCGCTCTATCCACTGAGCTACGGGCGCCACTAATAATTTAATATCATTCAATCCCTTTGTCAAGAAGAAAACAACCACAAGATTACACAGATTAACATCTCAGGATCCGTTCCATACGGATCCTGTGGAATGGACAGATTTTAATCCCCTTCTGCCTGTCCATACGGATCTGTAGGGACGGGTCTGCGACCTGTGACCCCTTTTTTCTCTTGACAATTTTTACTCATATGTTATAAATAACATAATAATGTTTCGCAAAATGCAAAAGACCTTTCCCCTGCTTGTGCTGAGCACGGCAACAGGAAAATTGGCTTGAAAATATGGTTAATAACCAAATTAAATAATATTATTATTGAAAAGGAGGAAATATGACAAGTCTTATCTTAGCCGCTATGCTTTTTTGTCAGGTTCTTGAAGTTGATTCAATTATTGGCCCGGGAACCTGGACCAACCCTGATAGTATTTTTGTCTCTGACGATTTTTACGCCTACCCAGCTGGCAATCAGGATATTATGATTCTGAGTATTACTGACCCAGTAGATACCACAAATGCTGCTTTAGATTCAGTCAGGGTTTACCTTGAACAATATGTGACTGACCCAGCCAATGGTTTTTGGTATGTTGTTCCCATTATCAATGAGATACCAGGAACAGAAACCGTTCCACAGGCAGGTTCTCTCACTGATTCTTCCCTATGTTTTGATATCAGCGCTGATATAACAAGTTGGGCAGACCTTATTGGATTGGATATTGAACTCCATCCAGTAAAAATAACTGCTGCACCACCAGACTGGTATGCTGATCATCTTTATGTTCATGCATATTCTACTTCTACAGGAATTTTTGATGAGGAAAGTGATGTTGAAAGAAAAGATTCAAAACTATTTGTCCCAACCTTTGCCTGTAATGAATTACACTTTACATACAATCTAAACACATCGTCCAACATTTTAATTGAAATCTACAATATTGCAGGAGTCAAGGTATTAAAGAAGGAGGTAAATGGCAGAGCAGGAACAAATAGTATTACGTTAAAGGAGATTGGACAATTCTCTTCAGGTGTTTATTATCTGAGGACAAAAACTATAAATCAGAAAGGAATTCAGGAAACTAATTCTTGCAAGTTTATAGTTTTAGATTAAATTTCCTGACTGATACCATTTATTTTAATTTTATTAGGCAAAGTTATAAGGGTCATAAGCATAATAAGAGTCAGGCTTTTATAATTTGATATTCTCCCAATACATGAAATTTTGCTACAAAGTTAAGCAAGTCAGTGATTTTACTGGAGTTTCCCCATTTTTTAGTCTAAAAAATCCTTTCTGTAGAGAAATTTTTGCCGCAGATTTTGATTTTCTTAACTTGTTGATTTATAAAGCCTTGCAGACATTTATGGCTAAATTTGGGGGAATGTCCAGAAAAACAACTGTAGCGTGACCGGTGTAGATACATGGTATCCACCCATTGGAACTTTGTCAAAGGGCAGAGTGCTCACCCTCAGTCAACGAGATAAATCAATCTGTTACCGTACAGACTTGGAGTGCTTATCCTTGTACATATCTTGATCGGCAATGGCTATCAGTTGATCTACAGATTTTTCATCACTTGGATTATGTTCTGCAAAGCCACGGCTTAAGGTGATACTATAAGGTTTCATCTTTTTAGCGTTGAAAGCAGCCACTTTCTTAGCAATTCGTTTCCAAACGATACTAGCCTTATTAACTGAACACTGTGGGAAAATCATCAAAAATTCATCTCCGCCCAACCTGCAGATAACATCAGCTTCTCGCAGTATTTCTTTTGAGATTTTACTGACAAGTCTCAAGACCTCATCTCCTTCTCGATGTCCATATGGTCATTGATTTCTTTAAGATCATCCACATCTAAATAACAGATGCTCAATTTTGAATTATTCCGTTTGGACAACTGAAGTTGTTTACCAAAAAAAACTAGTCCGAACTCTCTATTCAAAACTCCTGTCAGTGCATCTGTTGTAGCGGATATTCTCAACTTCTCCTCTGCCTGCTTGCGCTCGGTGATATCACGCACGACAATAGTGAAGAAGATTCTCTCTCTTATCTCCCAGGTAGTCAGGGAAAACTCCATGGGGAATTCACTGCCGTTTCTTCTAATCCCATAATGCTCAACCGTTTTTCCAATAATATCTGATTTTCCGGTTGATAATATACCATTCATTTCATTTTCAAGGTCTTTCTCAAGTCGTTTAGGTATTATAAAAGTAAACGGCTTATCTACTAATTCATCGTCCGAATAGCCAAACATAGTTTCCGCCGCACGGTTCAAGGAAACGATGTTCCCACGGTTGTCAACAGTGATGATGGCTTCGATGGCGGTATCTATCGTTGAACGATACCTCTCTTCTGACTTACGAAGCCGTCGCTCTATATTTTTTTTATAAAGAGCGAGTTCAATGGCCGCTTTTATTTCTTTTTCTTGGAACGGTTTTACAATATATCCGAAAGGTTCCACAATCTTTGCTTTCTCTACGAATTTATCATCTGCATAGGCGGTCAGGAATATAACTGGAATATCCAGTTCTGCCTTAATTATTTCGGAGGCATCAATACCGTCTAACCTTCCCGGCATAACAATATCCATCAGGATTATATCGGGTCTGAGGCGTCTGGCTTTGTCTACAGCTTCTTCACCAGAAGAGACACTCTCCACGACCTTGTATCCCATGGATGCCAGACGTTCTTCCAGTTGCGTGGTTATAACAGCCTCATTGTCTACCACCATTATTCTATACATATTTTGCCTCCTCTTCTAAGATTTTAAATTCTATGATAAATTCTGTACCCTTATTCCGTTTAACCTGTATTTTCCCCTGTAGTTGTTTCTCAACTAGATTTCTGACCAACTTTAGACCCAAGCTGTCAGTTTTAAAGATGTTAACTTCGTCCGGGATACCGATACCGTTATCTTTGACTCTTACAAAAATCGTGTCCTCGGCTGACCTCTTCATGGAAATTTCAAGCATCCCTTTTTGCCCCTCCTTGAAGGCATGTTTTAAGGCATTGGAAATCAGTTCGTTTATGACAAGGGTGTAGGGGGTAGCCTGGATTATAGAAAGGTAAATGCTGGAGACTTCAACAACAGGGGTAATACTTTTCTTTTCTGCATAAACTTCCGACAGGTAGCTGACTAATTCCTGGATATGGCTCTCCATTTCAATTTGATCAAATCTTTCGCTTCGATAGAGTTGTGAATGGATTAGGGCCATAGTGTGAATTTTGGTGCGGGCATCTGTAATCAAATCAATTGCCTGCTGATCATGGATTCGCAGGCTGCTCATATCAAGTAAACTGGAACTGATCTGGAGGTTGTTTTTAACCCGATGGTGAATTTCCTTTAGAAGCACCTCTTTCTCTTTGAGCGATGTCTTGAGTTGCTCCTCTATCTGTTTGCGCTCGGTGATTTCTCGCTGCAGTTGTTCATTTGCTACTGTCAATTCGACGGTACGTTCCTTTACCCGCATTTCTAACTCTTCGTGGGCCTTTCGCAACGCCTCCTCCACCCGCTTGCGCTTCTCCTCCAGTTCGATACTGTGCAGGGCAAAAGCGATGTCACCGGCGATCTCTTTAAATAAGGTTTTCTCTTCCTCATCTGCAGAGAGTTCTCTAGGAATGGAGACAGACAACAGGCCGTAGACCTTCTTGTCATATTCCAACCGGACGGTCATTGCCCCTCGGCCACTGTAACTCGATGAGAGGGGGCAGTCTGAACAGATGGAGTGGGGGTCTTTGGTTATCACAACGTTTAATTGCCTAAGTGCCTTCCGCCCGCAATCGGTCAACTCCCCACGCTTCAACATCTCGACCATGGGCAAGAACTGCTTGCCCAAACCGGCTTCGGCGGTTGTAACAAGCTCACCAGATTCTTTCAACAGAGCGATCCAGACATTATAATAACCGCGAGTCTCGATGAAATTGTCGCAAGCGGCTTGAAGCAGACGGTCGCGGTCCTTTATCCTGGTGATAAGTTGGTTGACGTTGCAGATAGCTTTAAGTATACGGTTAAGGTGGTTTATTCTCTCTTCTGCCCGCTTGCGTTCGGTGATGTCTTTGAAATTTTGAACAATACCAATCAGTTCGCCATCAGGTGCCCGAAAGGGAGTTGTCGTCAAAATGCAAGGGATTCTGGTGCCGTCGTTGCGTTCTTTTTCTACCTCGCTTTCAACACGCTCCTCACCACCAAAAATCCGAATTAGCGGACAGTTTGGAGTATGACACAGTATACCGGGAAACATCTCAAAGCACTTTTTGCCTACCACTTCATCTTTTTTTACGCCAGAAAGAGTCGAAAATGCACTACTAATTCGAATCAAATTGAAGTCCTTATCAATCACACATAAACCGTCAGCTGCGGTGTGGAATATCTGTTCAAGTTCTGCGTAGGCAAGTTTGGTTTTCATCTCAGTCTTCGCAATCATCTCACTTAATGTAGAAACTACAAAGGCAATAACTATAAACATAATAGCTCGAAGATAATCATTGACAGTTGCCACATCCCTCATAAAAAAAATATGGGTAAGAATCAGCAACGCCGATAAGAATATAGCTACGACTAAACCTTTTCTTTTCCACCAAAGAGATGCTAAAATAATTGGAATATAAAAGAAGTGGGGAAAAACAACGTCGCGTCTAAGTACCGCATGAAAATAGTATATGAGAAAGCAAGCGATAGCTAAAAGGATAGATATCACCATAATTTTGTGTTTTTCTTTTTGTTCTTCAAATTTTATTCGTATCATATTACCCTTATACGATTACAGTGTAAATGGTGTCAGTTCTTACAGCGATATTTTTCTTGGTCGTCACTTGCATCGATTTCTCTTCTTGAAACGAAATCTGTTTTCCATAGCAATCTACCCATACATTAATATTATACCATAAAAATAGCATTCTGTCAATACCAAACGAGGGGGGGGTCAGACTGGAAAGTTGAATATTTAATACGTGTTAGGCGAAGGTTCGCTTATCTCTGCAAGCCATAGCGTGAAATCCCCAGCACCACAGCCCAATTCAAGCAGATTGCCGCTTTTAGGGATATATTCAGGTTGAAGTGTTTTTTCTATTTCTACTATAGGGATATAATCTTCAACCTGCTCTGGTGTTGTCCAACCTTGTTTACCCTCGGCTTTGCGCTTTTTATATAGTTCATCATGACTGATATAATTTGTTTTCATCAATCTATCCTACTGAATACATGGTGTCAAATCTTGACAAATTCACTTTAAAGATCAAAAGATATTTTTAATTTCTTTTCCCTCTCAAATCTCTCCAGCGCAAGCTGAATCAATCTATCTATTAATTCCGTGTATGAGATTCCACTCGCTTCCCAGAGTTTAGGGTACATACTAATCTTGGTAAAGCCTGGAATGGTATTGAGCTCGTTTACAATGACTTCTTTGTTATCTCTTAGGAAAAAGTCTATGCGAGCCATACCTTCACAGCAAAGTACTCTGAAGGTTTTAGTAGCAAGGTCCTGAATTTCATGGATAATATGCGCTGGAAGATTGGCAGGAATTTCCAAAATAGCTCCGTTTTCATCAATATACTTGGCTTCATAAGAATAAAACTCATGCTGGGGTAGGACCTCGCCAGGCACAGATGCAATGGGATTATCGTTTCCTAAGACAGAACATTCAATTTCCCGTCCTTCAATATATTCTTCAATCAGAATTTTGTTGTCGTATTTAAAGGCGACCTTTACGGCGTCCTCAAATTGTTTTCTGTTTTTGACTTTATTAATTCCCACAGATGAACCAAGATTAGCTGGCTTAATAAAAAATGGCAGACCTAATTGACTCTTTATTTCATTGAAATCAATCTTATCCAACGAAGACCGGTCAAAGACAAGAAATTTGGCAGTAGGAATTCCAGCGTCTCTGAGCAGCCGTTTCATAACATCTTTATCCATACCTGCAGCAGAGCCTAAAACGCTAGCGCCGACAAACGGAACGTTCGCAAGTTTCAATAAACCCTGAACAGTACCGTCCTCGCCAAATGGTCCATGAAGCATCGGAAAGACTACATCAATTGGGCCCGCAGGTCGGTGGCTCGAAAGACTAATTAGTTGCTCCGTCTTTTTCCCAGGAACCAATGCCACTTTGTCTCTTGCCCTATTTAATTTGATCAATTTAGGATTATCTGCATGTAAAAGAAATCTTGAGGACTCGTTCAAATACCACCGACCTTTTTTGTCAATGCCAATTAAAACTACCTCATATTTTTTCTTATCAATGGCTTCAATAATGTTTTTCGCTGACTGAAGGGAAACTTCATGTTCTGCTGATTTTCCTCCGAAAAGAATTGCTACCCGAATTTTTCTTTTCATTAGCTAAAGATACTCCTTAAAATAACAATCTGCAAAAAATTTCATATAACTTTTATATTGTGAAAAGGAACAAAAATAGTTGAATTTCATGATAGTATATGATGCAATAAATTCAGGTGAAAGTCAACTCTTTTTCAATCATTTTTAAAGAGGGTGATTTGCTAAATAAATTTTATCCCCACGGTCATAGACCCGTCCATTGCACAGCATCCCATACAGGTCGTACGACTGTATGGAACGGATCCGTAGGGATATGGAATCCGTATGGAAAGGTTTGACCTCATCATTGTATTACAATAACAAACTCCAGGGTTTTTTGAGAAAAGAAGGTTGACAAAAAGCATTCTTTTTATTAATGTGTATGTAGAAGATTTTATGGCAAAATATAAACACCTTATACCAGGCTCAACTAAAGGAATAGATATCCAAATCACGGATATAAATAGAATACAAGTTCTGGAGGAATGAATATGGAATTTGTGTTTCTCATAATTGCTGTTATCGGATTCATCGCAACGATAATCTTTGGCTTCCTGCAGGTTATTGTTCATTTCAGAAAGGGAGATTTGAAACTTTCAAAAGGATTTCCATTTGATCGATGCCAAGGCGAGGCTGGCAGGGCTACCAGGAGAAAAATGATATGATTGGCAAAACCATCTCTCACTACAAGATCCTTGAAAAGCTTGGGGGTGGGGGTATGGGGGTGGTATATAAAGCTCTGGACACTAAACTCAAACGCAAGGTTGCCCTAAAATTTTTGCCACATGAGTTAACCCGCGATGAGGAGGCTAAGCAACGTTTCGTCCAGGAAGCGCAAGCGGCCTCGTCACTGGATCATCCCAATATCTGCACCATACATGAAATCGATGAGACCGAGGATGGGCAACTCTTCATCTGCATGGCCTGCTACGAGGGCGAGACACTGAAGGAAAAGATCAAGCAAGGGCCCTTGAAGTTGGAAGATACAGTTGATATCGCCATTCAAGTGGCTCAAGGTCTGACCAAAGCCCACTCACAGGGGATTGTGCATCGAGACATAAAACCAGCTAACATCTTTTTAACAGAAGATGGCCAGGTAAAGGTCGTAGATTTCGGTCTGGCCAAGTTAGCCAGACAGACGAGAATAACCAAGATCGGCACAGCCGTCGGCACGGTGGCCTATATTTCACCGGACCAAGCGCGTGGCGGAGAGATCGATCACAGAACAGATATCTGGTCTCTGGGAGTTGTTCTTTATGAAATGCTTACCGGACAATTGCCATTTAAAGGAGAGCATGAGGAGGCGGTGCTTTATTCGATTTTTAAGGAGGAACCGCAGCCGTTAAGACAACTACGTAGCGATGTGCCGGCACCATTGCAGCAAGTGGTGCTGAAGATGATGCAGAAAGAACCTCGAAAGCGGTACGAAGATACGGAAGCCTTGATCGCAGACTTGAAATCCATTGACTTGAAACCCGGCTCCACTGTCTCTTCAGCTCTTCTAAGAAGGACCTTACTGGAGGAGGAAGCAGTAGTAGCAGGGCGAAAACCAATAGCAGTAATGACCTTTAAAAATCTAACAGGGGAAAGCAGTTTTGATTATCTCTCTGAAGCCATTCCTAATCTCCTCATAACAAATTTTGAACAGTCCAATTATTTAAGTGTAATGACATGGGAAAGAATGCATGACTTGCTCAAAGCCATGGGGAAAGAAGATGTGAAAGCAATAGATAAGGATCTGGGTTTTGAACTCTGTCGTATGGATGGCATAGATGCCATTGTCCTGGGCAGTTTAACTAAAGCTGGTGATATGTTCGCTACAGATGTGAAAGTGTTGGATGTGGAGACCAAGAGGCTCCTGAAGACTGCCAGCTCAAAGGGCGAAGGAGTTGCCAGCATTCTAAAGACGCAGATTGATGAATTAAGCAGAGATATCTCTAGAGGTGTAGGCATATCTGACCGAAAGATAGAGGCAGCTCAACTGCGGATTGTTGATGTAACGACGATGTCAATGGATGCCTACAACTATTTCTTAAGAGGAAGAGAGGATTTTGAAAAATGGTATTTTGATGATGCCCGACGATTTCTCGAGAGGGCAGTCAAGCTCGATTCCACCTTTGCTGTGGCATATCTTTACCTTGCTCGGGCATCTCATTATTTGAGGGATGCTAAAGCGATGAAAGAGACCTTCGAGAAAGCGAAGGCTTTTTCAAAGAAAACAACAGAGAAAGAAAGACTCTATATCGAAGCACAGTATGCTGGAGCCTTAGAGAACAACCCAGAAAAGAGATTTCGTATCCTCAAGCAGCTAGTGAAGAAATACCCTAAAGAGAAACGAGCTCATGTCACTTTGGCTGAGTGTTACCGGGGCAAGAAGTTGTTCTATGAAGCAATAGAGGGGTTCAATAAGGCACTGGAACTTGACCCCAACTATGGATTGGCTATTAATGAACTTGCCTATACATACGCCTGTATGGGAGAATTTGATACGTCAATCGAATGCCTTAAGAGGTATGCATCGGTTTCCCCTGGAGATGCCAATCCATTCGATTCTATGGGCGAGATATATCTGACAATGGGGAAGCTGGATGAAGCGATAGCAAAATACAAGGAAGCATTAGAAGTACAGCCCGATTTTGGCTCGGATTTTACCATCGCCTATATCTATGCGTTGAAGGAAGATTACTCTGAGGCGATGAAGTGGATCGATCAATTTATTGCCATGGCTCCATCTCCAGGTAGAAGAGCAGAAGGGTATCTGTGGAAAGGGCTCTATCATTACTGGGTTGGCAATTTGGAACAATCCCTTAGCGACCTTATACGGGCAACAGAGTTGGCGGAAGCGGTAGGAAATGAGAAATGGATAGCTTATACACACTGGACAAAAGGATGGATTTGTTATGACCGTGAAGAGTTAGAACTCAGCAGGAGGCACTTCAACCTCTGGTTTTATTCTATCATAAAATACCCATTTATCACAGAATACCCACTGTTCTTACTATCTACATCCATACCATTTTATACCGCAATCCATAGCTTCTATCTTGGGTTGGTGGATTTGAAGCAAGGATTAATAGATTCGGCAAAGTCAAGACTGGCTGAGATGAAGTCTCTCTTACTCAAGATAGGGACATGGTATGGAGATTGGATAACATTCGATTATGACTTACTCCACATGGAAACGTTGCTGGCAGAAAACTCGGTCCAAGAGGCCATCGCTGTTAGCAAAAAAACATCGTCTTTGAAAGGATATCATATGCGTAGTTGGGACATACTACTCTATAACGCACCGTTTCTTAAGGATGTATTGGCACGGACTTGTCAAAAGAATGGAGAATTGGACAAAGCTATTGCCGAGTACAGGCGACTGATTACCTTTAACCCAAACAGCAAGGAGCGATGTCTTATTCACCCGAAGTATCATTACAGGTTAGCCAAACTGTATGAAGAAAAAGGTTTGAAAGGGGCGGCAATCGAACAGTATGAGAAGTTCCTCGAAATCTGGAAAGACGCCGATGAAGATCTGCCAGAACTGATCGATGCCAGAGAGCATCTTGCAAGATTGAAAGAAATGGCGACAGGTTAATTGTTAGGAAGGAGAGATAAGATGGCTGAGAAAAAAGTAGCACCCTATGGTTCATGGAAATCACCGATTACAGCGGATCTTATTGTGGAAAAATCTATCCGACTGGGAGAGATTGTGCTCGATGGCAAAGATATCTACTGGATTGAAGGGCGCCCTTCAGAAGGTGGGCGGAATGTCATTGTTCGGTTGAGCCCGGATGGGGAGAAGACGGACCTCACTCCACTGCCCTTCAATGCCCGAACCCGGGTGCACGAGTATGGCGGCGGTTCCTTTACTGTTAAAGATGGGACCCTTTATTTTTCGAATTTTGAAGACCAACGCCTCTACCGAAAGTTACCCGGCAAGGAACCTCAGCCGATCACCACTGAAGGGGATTTACGCTATGCAGACGGTATTATAGACACTCGCCGGGGACGTATGATATGGGTGAGAGAAGATCATACAAGAGTAGAGAGTGGACCAGTCAATGCCCTGGTAAGTCTCGATCTTGAGGGTAAGGAGGGAGGTAAGGTCATTGTTTACGGAAATGACTTCTACTCATCGCCACGACTCAGCCCCGATGGGACTCGTCTCGCATGGCTTACATGGAACCATCCGAATATGCCCTGGGATGGAACGGAACTCTGGATAGGTGAAGTAAAAGAGGATGGCTCAATTGGTAAATCTAAGAAAGTAGCAGGTGGTGTTTCTGAATCTATATTCCAGCCAGAGTGGTCCCCGGATGGTGTATTGCATTTTATTTTGGACCGAAGTGATTGGTGGAACCTCTATCGCTGGAAAGAGGAAAAAATTGAGCCTCTCCTTCTTAAGAGTGCGGAATTTGGAGTTCCTCAGTGGCGCTTCGGCTTATCCACCTTTGGATTTATTTCTAAAAGTAAGATTATCTGCACTTACACTGAGAAGGGAACCTGGCACCTTGCTACCATTGATCTGTTAGCAGAGAAGCTTACGCCGATTGAAATTACATACACAGATATTTATTTCCTTAAGGTGGGAGATGGTCGTATCATTTTCTGCGGCGGTTCCCCGACTGAACCTACATCCATCGTTCAACTCGACGTTGAATCGGGGCAGATTGAGATATTAAAGCGCTCAAGCATGGTATCAATAGAATCTGAATATTTCTCTATCCCAGAGGCTATTGAATTTCCGACCGAGCAGGGTTTAAAAGCGCACGGTTTCTACTACCCTCCTCAAAATAAGGATTATACTGCTCCAGCTGGAGAACTTCCTCCTCTAATTGTTATAAGTCATGGTGGTCCTACATCATCTACTATCAGTACCCTCAGTTTGGGTATCCAGTACTGGACCAGTCGGGGTTTTGCGATGCTTGATGTAAACTATGGAGGTAGCACCGGTTATGGTCGGAAGTACCGCGAACGTCTCAAAGGTAAATGGGGTATAGTTGATGTTGACGATTGTGTGAATGGAGCGCGTTACTTGGTTGATAAAGGCGAAGTAGACAGAGATAGACTCATTATTACCGGAGGAAGCGCAGGGGGCTACACCACTCTCTCTGCACTTACCTTCCGTGACTTCTTCAAAGCCGGTGCCAGTTACTATGGTGTGAGCGATCTTGAGGCGCTTGCGAAGGAGACTCATAAGTTTGAATCACGCTATCTTGATGGTCTGATCGGATCCTATCCTGAGCGACGTGATCTCTATCGTGAGCGTTCGCCTATCAATTTCACCGAACGTCTTTTTTCTCCTGTGATCTTCTTCCAGGGGCTCGAGGATAAGGTTGTTCCGCCCAGGCAGGCTGAATTGATGGTAAAGGCGTTGCGTGAGAAAGGAATAATGGTGGCTTATATCTCCTTTGAAGGAGAGCAGCATGGATTCAGACGAGCCGAGAGCATTAAACGCGCTTTAGAAGGTTCACTTTACTTTTACTCCCGGGTGTTTAGATTTGAACTTGGAGATGAAGTGGAATCGATAGAGATCAAGAACTTGTAGAGGGCAGTAGATAGTAATTAGTAGATAGGATACAGGTCTGACACCAGTGAACAATAACTCAATGGCCAATTGTATTTGGATTTGGAAATTGGGATTTACTTTTATTACTTAGCTTTGAAGACAAACAACTTTCACTGAATGAAATTGCTGAACGAATTAATAGACCATATAAAACTGTTGCTGGTCATCTCAAAAATTTAGAGAAGGCAGGATTGCTCAAAACACAGCGATGGAAAGGCGAAACCCTTTATTCGTTAAATACAGGTAGTAATTTATATTACAATCGGCAATTAATTACTCTTATCAATAACTTCCGAGAACCGTCCCCAATAGAGTCAATAAGAGTGGGGGAGAGGGAGTAAAAAAATTTCTCTGATTTTGTTTGACAGAGTGAGATTTTTATTGTATTATATTACTGATTATGAAAAGAGATAAAGAAATTGTTCTCGTAGCTATCGTTCCCAGAAAAAAGGACTGGAAAATTTTAAGAGAGAAACAGTGGTACAGAATTCCAGTTAAAAATGCTCCTGAGATGGTTAGAGAAGCCAAGTATTTAGCATTTTATCAACCCAAAATATTCGGAGAAGAAAAATGGGCAGTAAATTATTACACAAGGGTCAAAGAGTTAAATATAGTAAAAAGACTCAAGTTACTTCCCGATGAACCAAAACACATTCGTGCAAAGGATGATTATTATAAGTTTACTATTGAGGAGTTAAAAAGACTCCCGCATCCCATTCCCAGTAAAAAATGGCGAAGGATTGTCTTTATTCCCACCACACTGAATAAGTTGATGGAAGCAAAGGGAATCAATGATCTTTACTATACCAGTCCCATTGAGGAGAAGTTGTACAAAATTATAAAAAAGGAGAAAATCCCGGTTGAGAGACAGTTCTTTGCCAGAGAAGGAGACAAGAGATACTGTCTGGATTTCGGTATCTTTTGTAAGGAGGGAAAGATTAATGTAGAGTGTGATGGTGAAACTTATCACTCCTCTAAAGATGATCAGGTCAGGGATAGAATGAGAAACAATGAGTTAGCCAGTCATGGATGGTTGGTGCTGCGATTTACAGGCAAAGAAATTAATGAAGATGCAAAGGGGTGTGTGAAACAGATAAAGAAGACAATAAAGAACCTGGAGGGAATTTTAAAAAAATCCTCGGGTTTCGGAATGAAATTCTTGGTTCAGAACGCAAATAATGGGGGTTACATCTTTATTTTTTTCTTGCCACAGAGTCTTTACTATATGTTATACGCTGTTTTGGACATCATTGTATCTGTAACTCCTTAAATCTTGATGTTATCTTTGCAATTTCCTCGAATTTTGTTTTAACTTTACCGATTTTCTCGCCCATTCTATATGTATCCTTATCGAGTCTTCCATCAGGATTTAGTTCCTTCAATACATTCGGTTGGTTGAAGTTAGGATTTTCGTGGGCATAAGGCCATAATCTGAAAGAACCACCTGTAATTTCATCTATTAGGTAGACATCACTTCCAATAATGCCATATTCAAGTTTGAGATCGACCAACTGAATACTAAAATGGACGAATGCTTTTTCTAGGTGAGCAAAAATTTCGGCATTCATCTCACGCATTTTAACATACTCCGTGGCTCCCTTTGTCTTAATCAGATAATCGATATAGGTATCATCTATCATCGGGTCATGTAATGGGTCATCCTTATAATGAAACTGTGTAATCACAGGGTCATATCTTGTCCCTTCGGCTACGTTTCTCCACTTTACAATGGAACCTGTGGCAATTCTTCGGGTAACAACTTCAAGATTGATTTTTCTGCCGAGTTTCTTTACGAGAACGACTTTTTCCTGAGGGCTTAAAATGTAATGTGTCTGAATTCCTATTCGATTGAGTAGTTCAAAGATGTTTCGATTGATTTGCCAATCAATTAAGGCTTTCCCTTCAATAATATCATGTTTCAATCCATCTCCTGCTGTTATATCATCCTTAAAGTACATGTAAACTGTTTTCGTATCTTCTGGATTTCCATAAATTATTTTAGTCTTTCCTTCTGCTATTTTTTCCATTGAACTGAAATCGATCGACATAAATTTCCTCCTTTAATGCTTACCCAATATTATAGATAAAGTCCAGCTGGTTACCCAAGTTCTTTATTTATTAAAAGAGTATTCTTTCCAAGCACACCAAGTCCGCCAAGATAACCGGCATGACGCAGTGAGAGAATCGCCCTGCCATACGACCGTTCAGGTTCCCAATGTTCGTAAGGCTCATCTGAAGGAATAGGAACAGCTCTAATCCCCTGCTCCTCTAACCTGAGGGTAACTTCAATTCCAAGCCCATCAACTTGCTGATTTATGATATTATTTACCCAAGTATAAGGAACACAATTAGAAGCAAAAAGTGGTTCTGTAGGGAGTCTTTTAGCAAATACAATGACAGATTTACAATCTTTATAAATGTCATTAGGACGAAAACCTTTTGGGGCTTTACTAAATCTTTTAGCTGGTGCAATGCCATAAAGGTCAGCGCCAAAACTTCTAACAATATCTTTCACTTCTTTTGAATCAATCATTAAAAGCCCTCCTTACATGAGGATTTAGTCTAACTCCATTTACGCAATTTTAGTGCGTTTATCCCGTTCATGTACCTGATAAATGGTGTCAGTTTTGAAGTTCTTAGCCAAAAAGATATCCATACAGATCAGTAGAGTCAGAGAACTGACTCCAATTAACGAAAACCTTGACGCAGTTGTGAACCGCACTGGTAACATTTATCTTCTTCACTGATCGGCTTTCCACAGGAGGGACATCTCCATTTTTTATCTTGTTTTTCTATCCACTTTTCTACTCCTTCAGATTTAATGAATAGTAAATTCTCACGGAGATCCATCCCAATTTTAGCGTGTCCTTCTGCTAACCTTTTCCATTCTTCGCATCCGCCCTTTTCAAACTCATCACACTCATAGCAAAATTCAAACCCTTTCGCATCTAAACACTCGCGTCTTTTACAATGATTATAAGGCCAACAAGTTTCATCTACTGCCTGACATCCCTTACAGTAAAGATTTCTATCAGGAGGACAAGATTTTTCCATCACTTTTAACAACTCGCCTCCATCCTCACATGCTCGATAGATGGAACAAGCACCGCAATAGTGTCCGCACCTTCCAACAAGATTCTTGTTTATCATTTTTACCACTACTTTAGAAAGCGATTTCGTCTGACAGTATCAGTGTATGCGAAGTTTGCATGGTGTCAAGTCTTGACTCTTGGCATTTCTTGCCTAACTTTGCATATAATTAATGTAATCTATTTTAAAAATTTGTCAAGTATTTTTTTAGGGACTTGCTTAACTTTGTAGCAAAATATTGTCCAAGTCAAAGAGGGTCAATAACTTCCGAGAACCGTCCCCAATAGATGGGGAATAATCTCGCAAAATAGACTTGATTCGTCCACTTCTACAATCTGCGTATCAGCATTAAATTCCGCGGTCAATGATAGAAACTGCTGCGGCCGCACCGTTGTTGCTGTGAAGCCGTCCTTGCATATGATCACACCATCGCGGGTCTTCTCCAAATCGATTTCCCCCAGCATCCCGGCCTTAGATTGCAGTTGAAACCATTCCAATCTATCCTTCCAGAATTTATCTGAATAGCTTGAAAAGAGAACGGTTCCTCCGGGTTTGGCTACGCGAATGCTTTCCCGAATCAAGTCTCGCTGATTCACATGGAATGCCGAAATTCCGTTCTGGATGCAGACAACCCGGTCAAAAATCCAGTCGCCGAGGGCGAGTCGGACTGCATCCATATTGAGCAGGTAGCAGTTTGAAATACCGCAGAGCATTTCCCGTCCGAGAAGTAAACTGGTAAGCGAGGTGTCAATTCCGATTACCCATCTGGCTTTTTGGGCGAGCCTGGGGAGTATTCTCCCGTAACCGCAACCCAGTTCCAGAACCGTGTCGCCGGGGCGGATTTTCTGCAGGATATGGTTCACCTCCGCTTCAAGGTATTGCCGAACCCGTGGGGGGGCGATTTCGTAGCAGCGCTTGAGCTGCTCAGCGGAAAGTTTATCACTGTAATAGCCGCTCATATTCGCTCTTTCTATCACCTCCATTAAAAGGAAGCAGAACTGAGACGAATACCATCAACAACCACTGAAAGAGGTCTGTCCATGCAACGGTGAGAAATCCACCCATAAGTGTATAGAAGACTATCACTTCCGTGCCGAGAGCCATACCAGTGGTTTAATTCAGACCGAAAGTTGCATTCAACACCTTGCCTGCACCGATGAATTGTGCACCCACATAGAAGGTGCAGAAGAATATGATTATGACCATAGAAACTACTCTCAAAATATGGGTCTCATCCCCGAATTTGGATTCTAAATAATCTGGCAGGGTCAATGCATCCGATCTCTTGGAGTGAATATGAAGTCTCTTCGATATGAGTGTCCATGAGGCGAAAATTCCAACAGCACATCCTATTACGGACCAGAAAGTACTACACCCTGAAGCAAAAGCGAGTCCTGGAAGAACTAATAGAAACCATTCTCCCCCTTCTCTTTAAATTTGAAATAATAAATGAGTGTCGATATGAGCAGCACCACCCGGGCTCCGATAACCCATAAAATTGTTGTAACTGGCATATTACTTCCTCCCAGACATATCTTTTATTATCTGCTCAACTATGTCAGGGATTGCCTTTTTTATTCTCTCTGTACACTCCTCACTAAAAGTTCTGTCATCTTCTATCTCTATCGCATAGATATCGATGAGGTTTGGTAGTTCATAACCGTATTTCCTCCCAAGTTCAATAGCAGTTGCGAAATTCACTTCATGAGGGGAAGAAAGATGAATCGTGGGTTTGAAGTCATCAAGACAAAACTTGTACAACTCTCCTGGCTCACCGCTGTGCGTCTTTATAGAATCTATCACCACAACTCTATCATATCCTGTAATCTCTTCCAAAATAGAGAGTCCGGAAATACTTGCCTCTTTCACTTCCACATCCGAAATCCTCTTTTTAATCTCTTGTGCAACCTTTATTCCAACACCATCATCTGAGAGTATGGTATTTCCGAATCCCAGAATTAAGGTCTTCATTTTAGTAATTCTACTTTTCTTGATCTATAAGAGAGTGTTGAAAAAACCATCAATGAGTTTCGGCAGGGGTATTTGGTTCCCTTGCTCCTAACTTTACGAATGTCGCTTAGTATCCGTATGTCTTTCATACTAAAAGGGTTAGCCAAAGTGACGAGTTTTGTGCCAAGGATTGTCGACGGATCTGCACTCACCAAAAACCCCTGCCTTCATTATGGGAAAAGATTTTTCAACACTCTCTCATAAATCAAGGGAAAAGAGACCATTCCCTTTAAAATCAGGTTTTATATTCTGGAAAGTAATCCGCAAGATTTCTGTCTTTATAATAGATGTCCGTTACCAGTCTGCCCCAATCATCTATGTCCTGAGGAATTTTAATCTCTACCTTCTCATGCAAAATTAACCTTTTGAGTTTCTGTTTGGCTTCTTCGTACCCTGGTTTCCCCTTTTCAGGAGCATCATAGCCAGTGGGACGAATAGTATTACCTCTCTTTCCCTCCCATTGCCAGCCTTCTTTAACTTCAAAGGTATGACCATCAATAACTTCACTAACAGTAAATTCAGCCATTGTTTTTCACTTCTTTTAATAAATAGAGACAGATTCAAAAAGGTCTACTTTCCTGTTATTTCCTCTTTGAATAACGTGATATGGCCACCCTAATATAATTATCATCGCAATTCTCACCATCTTGATAACATTTTACCATAAACGGGCTCGTTTGTCCAGAGAAAAATAGGATGTGTCCCTAATTTAATAAATCCGAAAATCTGAAAGGCAGACCCCAAAGAAAGATGTCAACTGACCCCAAAGATGCTAAAAAAAACTTGACAAGTTTCAATTAATATGTTATAATAATTACGAAAAAAGTAATATAATACAAAAATCGTATACAAATGGAGGAAAAGTAATATGAGGCGAAAAAAAGGTAAAGAATTAAGTTACAAGATGAAATATTTAGTCCAAACAGCGAAAGAACTATTTTTTCGTTATGGTATTAAGAGGGTCAGTATTGAAGAGATCTGTCAGCAATCAGGGGTCAGTAAAATGACTTTTTATAGATATTTTCAGAATAAAAGTGATTTAGCAATATATATATTGGATGAAATTTATACTGAAGCAAGAGAAAAGTTAGAAGACATTATGGCAATGGATATATCTTTTGAAGAAAAAATCCAGAAAGCATTCATGATGAAAATGGAATATATGGATAAATTCAGCAATGAATTCATAAAGGAACTTGTATCGAAAGCTGAGCCGGAACTTGGAAGATATATTGAAGGGGAGAATATAAAATCTATTAATCAGATGAAAGAAATACTTCAAGATGCTCAAAGAACCGGGGATATCCGTCCTGACATAAAAATTGATTTTATGATTTATATGATGAATATTATAGTAGAAATATTTAAAGATGAAAAACTTCAAAAACTATACCCGGATATTTCTTCACTTAACAAAGAGGTATTCAATTTTTTCTATTACGGAGTTTTGAAGAGATAGAATTGACCCCGTTAGAGATGTGGGAAGGGTAATGAAAAAAATACTCATATTATTATCTACCTTTATATTGTTGCTATTATGCAGTAACCATTCCCGTGCCGGTAATATCACGGTGAACGGACAGGCTTCAGCCTGGGTAGCTTTTAATGATGAATCGCAGGCAGGTATAAGGTATATACCGGAATTAAGTATATCCAATCCGCTGGCCGTGGGAAGGGATATTGATGCTGAGATTTCACTTAATTCATTTATTTGGGCCCCGATTGATTCTCCTTCGGACTTTGATGCAGTTATGAAACTCTACCGTTCATGGCTTCGTTATTCAACTGCACGGTTTGAGATGCGTCTCGGCCTTCAAAAAATAAATTTTGGGCCCGCAAAGGTCATTAGAACATTAATGTGGTTTGACCGACTGGACCCCCGCGATCCGCTGGAGTTTACTGAAGGAGTGTATGCAGTACTCGGGCGCTATTATTTCTTAAATAATGCTAATATATGGATCTGGGGTTTGTATGGCAATGAAGACATTAAAGGATTGGAAGCATTTAAAACAGACAAAAACAGAATGGAATTCGGGGGGCGTTATCAATTCCCTTTACCTAAAGGCGAGATGGCACTGAGTTTTAACCGAAGGTATGTTGATCCAGAGGACTGGAACAGAAAAATGTCTGATTTTCTATCAGATGGTCTGGAAAACCGTTATGCTATTGACGGGGTCTGGGATGTTGGGATAGGTCTGTGGTTTGAAGCATCTATAGGAGAAATAAAAATAGAAAGCAGCCAGCAGATGTGGCGGAAGCTTTTAACAATAGGCAGTGATTATACTTTCGAATCCGGAATTTATCTTTTATGTGAGCATTTTATTCAATCAACTGGTTCGGAAATAGACCGTTCGGATGAAATCAATAATTTTTCGGCATTATCTGCTGACTACAGGATAAACATTGTGGACAGTATAAATGCTATCGGCTATTATGACTGGGACCAGGAGAAGGTTTATTCATATATCGGATGGAAGCGTACTTATGATAACTGGCTGATGAACCTGATGGCTTTTTCCAGCCGGGAAGACGGAACAGGTGCATTTAACGGAAAAGGTATGCAGTGTATGCTTACTTATAACCACTAAACTATACAAATAAGGAGGAGCCTTATGACTGTAGTAAAAGTAGAAAATATGGTGAAGCGTTATCCCATGGGGGGCAGGGAATTTACCGCATTAAAAAAGATTAATCTTGAATTCGAAAAGGGTGAGTTTTGCGGCATTATCGGTCCGAGCGGTTCTGGCAAAACAACACTGTTAAACATTATTGGTTCACTTGATGTCCCCTCCGAAGGGAGCACGATTGTTCTTGGTAAACGGATAGAGAGTCTGTCCCATAAAGAAGCAGCTCGGTTGCGGAGTAAGTATCTGGGTTTTATTTTTCAAACTTATAATTTATTACCCGTATATACGGTCTTTGAAAATGTCGAATTTCCCCTTCTACTTCTAAAGCTATCAGCAGAAGAAAGAAAGAAAAAAGTGTTTGATGCCCTGAAATGGGTACACCTGTTAGATAAGGTAGATTCAAGACCGGCGCAGCTTTCTGGAGGAGAATCCCAGCGTGTATCTGTTGCGCGCGCAATAGTGAAAAGACCTGAACTGGTACTTGCAGACGAGCCGACCGCTAATCTGGATGCGGAAAATTCGTACAATATATTGGAAATGATGGTCAAGTTAAATAAGGAATTGAAGACTACCTTTATTTTTGCCACCCATGACGAAAAGGTAATCCGCTATTTAAGACGAAAAATTTTGCTGATTGATGGAAAGGTTGCTAAAGATGAAGTGGTAAACCCAGCCCCTCACAAGAGGGGCTGGGTAAATTAAAAAGGGAGGATAATAAAATGTTAGAGTTTAAATTAGCTTATCGAAATCTGGTGAGAGCAGGTTTACGGACATGGCTTAAGGTGGCTGTGCTTTCTCTCTCGTATGTCCTTATTACCTGGCATTACGGTTTCTTCAGCGGGATGTACAAACAGATCTCCCGGGCAATGATTGGAGATGAAATTGCTGGCGGTCAGTACTGGCACAAGAACTATGACCCTTTCGACCCAATGTCACTTGATGATAGTCACGGAGTCATTCCCGCTGAACTGGAAGTGTTAATAAGGGAGAAAAAAGCCGTTCCTATTTTAGTCAGACAGGCATCAATATTCCCTGAAGGAAGGGTTCAATCAGTACTTCTGAAAGGGATTGACCCCGGACAGAGAGTGCTAAGAATTCCCACTGCTAAACTGGAAACGGAAGAGAGTGTTTTACCAATCTTAGTTGGAAGACGGATGGCGAAGAGCAACTCTTTAAAAATCGGTAATTACATAATGATACGCTGGAGGGACGCTCACGGGACATTTGATGCAATTGAAGGGAAGATAGTTGAAATTATGAGTACACAGGTGCCGACTATCGACAGCAGGCAGCTGTGGATACCGCTTAAAAACTTGCAGAAGATGTCTGGTCTGGGTAATGAATCTACAATTATTGTAGTAGATAAAGATGTTTCTGGACGAACTGACCTGCCTGACTGGAATTTTAAAAACCTCGATTTCTTACTCAAGGATGTAAACGATATGGTAAGGTCGAAAAGAATCAGTGGAGGTATCATGTATTTTATATTGCTTTTTCTTGCTATGCTTGCAGTCTTCGATACACAGATACTTTCCGTTTTTAGACGCAGGAAAGAGATAGGTACTTTAATGGCACTTGGGATGACTCGTTCTAAAATGATATCGCTTTTTACACTTGAAGGAGCATTAATCGGAATTCTTGCGGCAGGAGTGGCGGTGATATACGGAACCCCTTTGATTTATTTCACCGCGACAAAAGGCATTTTATTCCCAGAAATGGTAGAGGAATATGGCTTTGCTATTTCAAGAAGATTATTTCCAGCATATTCTGTGGGGTTGGTTTTAGGCACTGTGATTATCATTATGGTAACCACAACAATTGTAAGTTACCTACCAACCCGTAAAATTTCAAAATTAAAGCCAACAGAAGCTTTGAAAGGGAAAATATCATGATTAGGTTTTTAGTGAAAGGTTTAATTAGAGATAGGTCCAGGAGTCTGTTTCCTGTATTAACAGTAAGTGCAGGTGTTTTCTTGACAGTATTTCTTTATAGCTTTATGCAGGGCGTATTTGGTGACTATGTTAAAGCAAACGCTCAATTTGATACAGGCCATGTCAAAATAATGACTCGGGCGTATAAAGATGTGGCTGACCAGACACCTAATGACCTGGCTATCCTGGGAATCGAGGAATTGTTAGAACAGTTGCGAAACACCTGGGAAAAAATGATATGGACACCGCGTATACGATTCGGAGGACTACTGGATATCCCTGATGTTCACGGTGAAACCCGTTCACAGGGACCGGTAATGGGATTAGGAGTAGATTTACTCAGTCCAGAAACTTCGGAAATAGAAATATTAAATTTAAAAAATTCCATAGTTCAGGGAAATTTACCACAAAAGGAGAATGAAATACTGATAAGCGGAGAGTTTGCTAATAAACTTGGTGTAAAGTTAGGTGAAAATGCTACTCTGCTCAGTTCAACTATGCATGGGAGTATGGCTATGTATAATTTTAAAGTTGTGGGTATTGTACGTTTCGGTATGACTGCTCTCGACAAGAGTACTATCATTGCTGATATAAGGGATGTTCAGGCCGCTCTCGATATGACAGATGGTGCAAGTGAAATTTTAGGATATAGCAGGGATATGGTATATGCTGAAGATAATATGATGAAATTGGCTAAAGAATTCAACAGTAAATTCTCTAAGGAAGATGATGAATTTTCGCCTATTATGCTGTATTTAGGTGAACAGGGAGGCCTGGGAGAATACTTGAATCTTGGTAAATCTTTTGGAAGCATAATTGTCGGAATTTTTGTATTTGCTATGTCAATTGTATTATGGAATTCCGGGTTATTGAACGGACTTCGTCGTTACGGAGAAATCGGTGTCCGCCTTGCTATGGGAGAGCCGAAAGGAAGCATATACCGCAGGATGATTGCCGAATCACTGGTTATAGGTATATTCGGTTCTGTTATGGGCACACTTTTAGGAATTGCAATTTCATACTACTTACAATATACAGGAATTGACTTTAGCAATATGATGCAAAAATCCAGTGTTCTTCTGTCTAACGAAATACGTGCACGCGTAACACCAACAAGTTATGTAATTGGATTATTGCCTGGTATTATCGCTTCTGCGATCGGTACCATGTTTGCAGGTATAGGGATTTACAGAAGACAAACATCGCAACTGTTTAAGGAGTTGGAAGTTTAACACTTTTAAAAAAGGAGGAGCGGGATGAAACATTTAATTATTTTTATAATGTTTATAAGTTGCTGTTCTCTTTATGCTGAAAAGCCTTCAGGAAAAGTAATCATGGAAAGAGTGGACAGCAATTATGTTTCAGAAAACCGAAAAGCTGTTACCACAATGATTATAAAAGGCAGAAGAGGCACACGCACATTAAAGGCTCAGTCCTGGATTCATGGTACGAAAAAATCTTTTACCGAATACCTCTTGCCGCCCCGGGAGAAGGGCATCAAAATGCTCAAGCTCGGAGACGAATTGTGGATATACTCACCTTCGACAGACCGCACCATCAGGATAGCCGGTCACATGCTGAGGCAGTCGCTCATGGGTTCTGATGTGTCATACGAAGACTACATGGAAGATCCCAGACTAACTAATATATATGAACCAATACTGATAGGAGAAGAGAAAATAGATGACCGTAATTGCTATATTTTAGAATTAACGGCTAAAAAGGAAGATGTAGCTTATCATTCCCGTAAGATGTGGGTAGATAAGGAGCGATATCTGCCACTTAGAGAAGAACGTTACGCTAAAGGTGGCAAGCTTTTGAAATCTCTTGTAATTAATAAAATCTTTAAAGTCGGAGAACGCTGGTACCCCAAAAAGATGACTTTTAAGGATGAATTAAAACAGGGGTCAGGAACAGAATTTATTATTGATTCCATTGAATTCAATGTTAAAATACCGGACCATATTTTTTCTAAAGCGTCTTTGCGAAGATAGAACTCAACCCTTCGGGTTTTCAAAAAATTTCTCTTGACGGTTATTGTTTTTTTGTATAGTTCTGGCAGATTTTATAAGAAATGGATGAACCCCGTAAGACCTCTGGTCTCTTACGGGGTGAACATACCATTTATAAATTTGTTAGTCAGTGGTGGTTTGGGAAGTAATTGACAAGTCTAATCTTAATCAAATTAGAAAAGCATAACTCCTTGATTTTGAGATACTAAGGACAGTTTGATTAATTTTTAAATTCTCAAGGTTTTAAGCATTTCTTCTCTATTGCAGAACAGACGGGTTCAAAATGTTTCATATTGGTCGTAAACAAAACCGCATCATTAGGAGATTCCAAAGCGATTATTGCATCTCCACAATTCCAGCAGTTTTGCCGGTCAGCCATATTTTGAGAATGTTCTAATGCTTTCTCAAGGATGTTCTTGATTTTCTCTTGTTCAGCATCCAGTTTTTCCATACTCGAAAGTCTTTCATAAATCTTTTGGAAGACTTCTTTGTTCTGAACGAAAAAATCCACAATTTTACATCTTATATCTGCTTTTCTACATTTGCTCATCCTGTTATCAAATTTTACCCCTGTCAACACGGGACCAATTTTAGCATGATAACAATCTGTTTCATTGAGGAGTATATCAATTTTATCGTCAAATGCTTCCCACGCAGACTCTATAGCCTGTTTAAAATATGGGATAGCCTTTTCCAAAACTACTTTCCCAAAAGGTCCGTGGATCTCTTCCTCTGTTGTATCCGAGAAAAATCTAAAGAAGCTTGCTATGATCCCTTTAATTTTTCTCTTATGATATTCAAAATGCAACTTATCTATTCTTAAAAACACATCGGCAAAATTGTCAGCACCTACAAGTGCTTCATTATAAAGGTAAACTAAATCTTGAATAAATCGCCTTCTGAATTCCATTTTTACATAAGTAGAACTTAAAATCTGGCTAAACTGGGAGATTATTTTATCTATTTTCTCCTTTTTCTTCCGATCAGCAGAGAACCAGTCTATTTGCACAGTAGTTTCTAAAAATAGTCTGCTATTCGGTTTCATCTCTTTTCTTTACTTCAATTGTATAATTCTCCCAGTCTCTAATGGGGGCGAAGAAATCAATCCCGTTATCCATCAGTAATTTTCTGCATTCTTTTGCCTCATGAGCTGTAATATGGATTCCCTTAATCCTCTCCAATACCGTCTTTATAGATTGATACTGATTTTTCTTATAATTCTGGTAGTGTGAATTTTTAACTACTACTTCCAGAAGAACGAGAACATCCACAAAATTTTGGTTTACCTCCTCCCGTAATTCCCATAGAGATTTAATCTTTTCCTCAAAGAGCGAAAATGTATTTATCCGCTCAATCTCGTCATTATAAACTTCCAGCACTCCATCGAGCAAATTGATTGCAGATTCAATGGCTTCTGCGATTCTTTTACTGATGGGAACAACCACTCTTGCAATTTCACCGGTAACAGGAACAGAACTATAGATGCCTGCAAATTCCTCATCAATTTCCATCTCCATTGTGGGCATGTAGGAACGAATAAGTTTCTCTTCTTGCAGACCACCCGTTATGCCGATTGGCGTCGTCCCAAACATAGAAACATACTTGATGTTTCCTTTTCCCCTCCTATCGGTTTCTGTCTCGGTAACTGTATTATTCATAGGGATTACCTCCTTTATCCCTTATTTTTGAATAAATTTAATTAAATTGTTTTCTAAAAAATTTTTGTTTAATTGAATAAAATCACTGCAATCAAAACCCGAAACATTGACTTCGCTCACGGTAGCAATATCTACATCAATACGCAGTCCATATTTAGGGTTGAACCGCTCATCAATCTTAATATTCTTGGGTACCTCAATTCTCTCTATGCATCCAAGCTCAATTCGATAATGGGAATTTTTGTTTTCGATGTAGACAAAAAAAGCAGTCTTGACCGGTTTTTCGCCGAACAAGGTCAGTTTTCCCTCAGGTATTTGGATAAATCGGCTTTTTTGGATAATCTGTTTACCCTGCTCAGGATTCTCCAAAGGCAAAACATACAGATATCTGTTCCCTACCCGCTTGAATTTCTTTATCTCAAGTTTTTCAACAATGAATGGTGCAATTTTTCCTGTTGCTTCTTTGAACTGGTTTAGATTTTCTACTTCATTTTGAATGAACCGGATATTGCTATAATTGAATAATAGCTCCATACTTCTCTTTGTGTTTATGAGAAAGCCCACTTCTTGTCCTTTTTCCCATTTCCACTCAGGAAATTCCTTCTGAATGTCCAAAAGAAGTGCTCCACATCTATCCCAATATAAATGCCCCTCATCATATCTCAATTGTAAAATTACTTTATTTAAGCGCAAGTCGTCAAAAGTCATTCAATCCCTCCTACCTTATAAATCAATAGAACTTGTTATTCTTCACAATCGATTGTTATTTTGCAATGAAATTTAGTTTAAGTCAAGGAAAAAATGCAAATTTTTCAAAAATTTCTCTTGACGGTTATTGTTTTATTTTGTATAGTTTTGGCAGATTTTATAAGAAATGGATGAACATACTATATATAAAGTTGCTCGGTTAGGCGAGATTCTAGCCACAAAAATTGGAGGACAGTGAAGGGTGAAAAAAGAGAATATAGATGAAATGTTCAGAAAGAAAAAGAAAATAAAACAATAAGGAAAAATCAAATGGGAACTTCGAACAACCTATGGTGGTGTAAAAATTGCGGAGTTCCTCTTTTAAAAAAGAAGTGTGAAGCTTGTGGTTATGAAGGAGTAAAAATATGTTCAGACTTAAAACCTATGTTTAAAGAAGAATGTAGGTTTTTAGAGAACGAACAATGGGGACGATTCTCAAAGCATTATGATACCCAAGAACTTACCGTCCCCGGAAGACAAAACAGCAACCTTTTAGATTTTACTTGATATACTATACGAAGTATGATATATAATTTTCTAATGGAAAATTACAGAATTAGATTAACCGCCCTTACGGGCCGTACGACAGGAAAAATGCAGAATCCTTTAGATAATCTAAAAGAGGAGGGATGTAATAAGTCAAGAGGATGGGGAAAGGAACATCTACAGGAGTGTATATCCGAAGTAGGTCGGATATATACCTAAATTGTAAGGATATCCGAACTAGTTCGGATATAAACGAGTTATGCGAAATTGCGATATATAAACTATGAATAAATCAGAGAAGATTGTAAACGAAATCTGTCAGAACTCATTTTTATCTTTTTGGAGTTTTCCGAATCCAATTCGTGAAGATAATAAAAAAGAGTTAACAGATGTCCTTATTGTAAATAATCCTTATGTAATCATCATTTCTGTTAAAGACATCAAAATCAAGCGTAGTGGCGATATAGTGATCGACAAAAAAAGATGGTACAAACGTGCTATTAAAAAATCATATAACCAGATATATGGAACAGAGAGGATAATAAAAAGCAAAATCACTGGAATCTATACATCTGATAAAAAACATAGAATACACTTCCCAGAAATAGATAAGATTAAAGTAATTCGTATCGGTATTTCAATCGGAAGAAAAGGAGATTTTGCCCTACCTTTTGGTCACTTTGAAACAGGTTTTGTCCATTTCTTTGATCAGTACAGTTTCCCAATAATCTTAAATGAACTAGATACAATAACTGATTTTGTACAATATATAGAGTTAAAAGAGGATTATTTTGATTCTGGCAACAATGCACTTTTTAGAAGTGAAGAAGATCTGTTAGCAATACACTTACATCGTGGTAGAAAGCTCTCTAAAAACTACGATAAGATTCTTGTCGAACCATTTGTTTGGGATAAATTTGTACAAAAAGAGGAATACAAAAAAAGAAGACAACAGGAAAGAATTAGCTATATTTGGGACAAAATAATTCAGGAATTTTTCCGTGATTTTTCCAAGGAGCAATTAATATTTAATAATAAATACATTGAAATTGAGCAATCTTTGCGAGCAATGTCAAAAGAAACACGATTCGAGCGCATGATGTTATCAGATTCTTTTCTGCATTTCATTGGATATTTTAATCAACCTAAAGCTTGCGCAAGAATATCTCCATCAAGTTCAGGTGTTACCTATGTTTTCCTATTGGATGATCATCGAGAAGATGATAGGAAGCAAAGGATTCAAGAACTACAATTAAGATGTCTCGCTGCAAGAAATGTAATTCAATCAAATAAAGAAGTTGTAGGTATTACCACAAATCCTTATATAAATGGAGGAGGGCACTCCTATGATTTGTGTTATCTTAATATTTCTGAATTAAGTGAGGACAAAAGACAAGAAATATCTCGGATGCAAAAAGAATTAGGATATTTTGTTAATCCAGATCAACAAATGAAACATTATGATGAATACCCAAAATAGCATCTCGCAACTTCGGCTATGCTCGACACGTTAGCCGCTTATTGCAGGCAAAGAAAAGGGAAAATACTTGAAAAATAGAACCATCACATTTCATTTCATTGGAGATAACCTTCAGGTACTCAAGACCCTTTTGCAGATGGAGCATGAAGGTAATTCAAAGATATGAAACCATCTAAACAAAAAACCATTCAAACAAAAAATTTGACAAACACTTTTTTGGAGATATTAGACAGCATAGACTATCAAGTCTACAGTAATGGTAGGGCATCTAATTACCTTGAATATATCAAAGGTAACTACAAAGACGAAATGAAGCTTGTTGACCCTGTCTTTTTCCCATCCTTTGTCTTTAAAATCATGGGCTTTTCTTTTGGCACAACAATCATACCCAAGGAAAAGGCGAGTGGTTCTGGAGAGAGGCCTGATTTTCTCCCAAAAGATTTGAACTTACATCCCTTTATATTTGAGACCAAGGGTAGCGATTGTGATGATTTAACCATTCACTATCCACAACTTCAGAGCTACCTACAAAAAACAGGTGCCCAGTATGGTATCCTTTTAAACATCGGGGAAGTAAAGGTTTTTAATGCTATTTCTTCAGAACCCATTCCAAACCTTTCATTTTCCATAGAAAAGCTGTATCGGGACTTTAAATCCAACCCTAGGACCATTGATCTCCGGCCCAATACAAGGCATTTTTTAAACTTTATAAAACAGTTTTCTCATCGGGAACTTGATTTTATTAAGAAGATAGAAGTCATTGCGGAAGCCAAGCCTTGGACAGATATGGAGACCTTATCTCTGGACGATTTAACTGAAAAGGTCAGGGAGGTTGTTGTCATTCTGCATGATGATGTTCGTACTCAAAAAGAACACATCATTAACATTCTTGGTTATGATAACCAGCGAAAGGAGAGGATTGCTAGCGAGATAGATGCCATTGTCGAATCTATTGAACCAAAGAAACAAAAACGAGAAATTTCAGCATCTACATTAAAGGAGATATTGAAGGCAAAACGAGGGAGCCTTGACGAAAGGGCGGTGGATCTATACCTATACAGGGTTGCATATTTTACAATGACGCGTATCCTTCTGGTTAGGCTCTGGGAAGATATAGGTTTTATAGACGAAAGCCTTTATGATGGAGGGTTTAAAAAGTGGTATGAGAACCTTAATCGCGAAATTGAAAGGGTCTTAAAATATGCCTTCAACCTTGCGGGTGAAAAATATAGTTGGCTCTTTAAGAAGGACAATAACTATACATGGTACCATCCGTCTGATACGGTTCTCGTGGATGTTCTTTACGAATTTTCCCATTTCAACTTTTCAAAACTTAATGCCGATGTCCTTGGCACCATCTATGAGGAATATGTTGACAGAGTAGACAGGAAAAACAAAGGACAATATTATACACCGAGGGAGGTCGTATCATTCATCTGGGATTTGGTGGGATTTGATAATAACGAAGCATTCTTTAGATTTGAAAATGGTATTAGAAACCCAAGGCTTATCTTTGACCCCTGCACAGGATCAGGCGGGTTTTTAGTAGAGGCTGCAAGGAGGATAAGGGAAGATGCTGATTATAATGACAAGGATTTTAAAGACCTCTCAGAGATAGAGAACTGTATTATCAATGGACTCCATGGCTCTGATATAAGCCCCTTTGCCTATTACATAACAGAGATAAACCTTCTCATACAACTTACCCCTATTATAAAAAAGATACTTGATAGCCATAAGCATCTTTACAGGCATCCCGAATTTGCACTCTCTGTCATCCATCAGGACTCTTTAAAACTGCACAACCAACAACAGACAAGTCTTCCTTACGAGGATAAGTATAAAAAGATGGACGAAGTATATGAACAAGACAAAAAGCACGACATAGTAATCCTTGAAGGACAAAAAAGGCAGGTCTATGACTCCATTAAAATCTGCCAAGAGTTTGACTATGTCTGTGCAAATCCACCGTATATCGGCCAAAAAGGGCATAAAGAGCTTTTCCGTTCAACCATTCAGCAATACCCATACTGGAAGGTTTTTTTTCAGGGAAATATGGACTATCTATACTGGTTCATCATCCTTGGGCTTTCAAAATTAAAAGAGGGTGGAAAACTTGGCTTTATCACTACATCATATTGGCCCACTGTAGATGGTGCTACAAAACTAAGGAAATTTATTCTCGGTAATGCAAAGATTAAAACTACGGTTGACTTTGGTGAGATAAAAATCTTTGAGGGCGCTCCAGGACAGCACAACATGGTCTTTATTCTTGAAAGATGCAGCGATGCAAATGCGAGGGGAAAGAATCAAATCAAAGTGGTAAAGGTAAAGGACACCTTTCCTGGTCAAACAGTCAGAAAGAAACTCCAAAAACTCCTGAACCATATGAAAAACCATATAAATAAAAAAGAGTTTTCAGATGAATATGTTGAGTTATTTAAAAGTCCAGTAAGGCAGGGTGAGTTGACTGAGGGGGCGTAGAAATTTTTGAAGAGCACAAAAGGCATAGAAAGTATATTAAGTAAATTGGAAAAAACCTCTGCTAAACTCGAAGATTTATGCATGGTAAGACAAGGCATAGTATCGAGTGCTGATAAAGTTATTACAAGAAATTACTCACTACTCCATCCTGATACAATTCAGCAACATAATATCAAAATCGGTGATGGTATTTTCCTTTTAACAAAGAAGGAGTTAGAAGAGTTAAACATACCGAAGGCTGAATGTAAACTTATTAAATATTTTTATCAAAATGTAGACATCGGTTCTTATGTTCCAGAGAAACCGTCCTGGAGCGAAGACAAGTTTTTAATTTATACAACTAAGGATATAAGGATTGAAGATTACCAAGTGATTTACAAGCACTTGGTGAAATTTAAAGCCATATTGAGTTCAAAACGAGAAACGAAACAAGGAAAAATTCCTTGGTTTAGTTTACATTGGCCTAGAGGACAAGAGCTATTTGAAGACGTGAAAATAGTTTCGCCTCATTATAGATTTAAACGACCATTTATCTATTCTGAGGGTGATTTTTATACCAGTGATGAGAATTATGTGATCAAGAAGAAGCCCAAGGTATTGGAGAATGGAAAATATATCCTTGGTATCTTAAATTCGGACTTGTTAGATGTATGGTATATAAACCGTTTAACTTTGAAAGGCTCTGGTTATGAATTCTTGGGTGAAAAATTACAGCAAATCCCCATTCGTCGCATTGACTTCACCAACCCCAAAGAGGTAAAAATCCACGACAAACTGGTATCTCTTGTTGACAATATCATAGAGTTCAAGAAAAGGCTCGCTACATTTAATCAATTCTTTCCAAAAACTCGCTTGACCCGTTTAACAGAAAATGCTCCACTGCCCGATATAGACATTGAGGCTATTGTAAAATCATTGACATCTTCTTCTTTAAGAACCTTCCGCACTCATAGCGAAATTAAATATGAGCCAAAGGCAGTTGAATCTTTCTACTTAAAAGGTGTGAGGAAAGGAGATGCAAAGACAATTATCCTCACATCAAAAAGCAAGCAACAAATCACCCTCACTGCTCCAAATAAGGTTTTGGAATATCTTGATGAAATTCTACCAGTCTACGCAGGTAAAGAATGGCAAGAGATTATCAACCATATC
>JAUXAN010000042.1 GCA_030619885.1 bacterium | reverse complement strand
CTATCCTCTCCCTCCAGTTCATATCCCTCGTGAAATGGTGATCTAAAACGAACTTTTTAACTCTTGTATTTTCGATTATTTTTATTATATCCGAAATCGATTTTTCCAAACTCTGTTTTGAATACTTGTATCCGAGCATATAGGTCATAGGACCGTCACAGAATATTATATCAGGGTCAGAGTTGAGTATGAAATTGGTCTGCTCATTAACCGATGGTCCTTCCACATCCGATGTAAAAAGAAATCTCTGTTCATCGTGAATTAAGACTTCTGTAACATACCCAAGACGGGGATTCGTGCCGTGAAAAACCGCATCAGAGAATTCGATTTTTGTCTGCCCGAAATTAAATGTTTTACCATCGGAAATATTTATCTCTCTTGCAATGCCATTCAATTGAGAAAGGAAGTAGGCGGCTCTGCTTTTCTGACTCCGATTTATATTGTTCTGTGGGTCCTTTAAGAAGACTATTTTATCCTTGTATATCTCTGCTTCATCCGGATTGTGATGGTCATAGTGATAATGTGTCACAATCAAGACATCACTCAATTTCACATATCTTTTAATCTCTTGCCAATGTTCGGTCTTTCTCTTAATTTCAAGTTTATGCAGCGGTAGTCCATATCTCGAAGGACCCAGAGCGACAGCAGGGTCTATGAATATGGAAACAGCCTTTGTACGAACGAAGGTAGCCATACTCCTCGTCCCAAGAGAATCAAAAGCAACAGGAATTATCTCCATCTCAAGAGCGAGGTGTAGTGGTAATATCTACTATCCTATCTTCTTCCTCTAAACTGACCAGTTTCAATCCACCAGCCTGCCTCCCCATAGTCTGAATACTATCGGAGTTTATTCTCATAATCTTGCCCAATGAGGACATCATTATTATCTCATCTCTATCTGTTATCTCTTTGGCGCATACCATAACACCGATGCGGTCTGTAATATTCACAATCTTTACCCCCTTGCCACCCCTTTTTATTAATCTTATATCCTTAGCATCAACTTTCTTTCCGTAGCCCTTTTCAGTCAAGGTGAAGAGCTTGCCTTCTCCCTTTATCAATACCATACCGACCACCTCATCATCGGAATCGAGTTTAGCGCCCTTCACACCATATGCAGCACGCCCCATCTCTCTTAAATCATTTTCATTGAACCTGATACCCATCCCTTTCTTTGTAAAGAGAACCACATCCTCACCACCCTCGATGAGACGAACATCTATGATAGCATCCTTTTTAGGGAGTGTTGCAGCTATTATTCCCGTTTTACGAGTCGAAAAGAGAGTATGCAGAGCAATCTCCTTGACCATACCATTTTTGGTTGCAAGAATGATGCAGTTTTTGGAGTTGAAATCCTTTATCGTAACGATTCCTTTGATTCTCTCATCCTTTGTTAATGAGATAAGATTCACCAGTGCCCTGCCAGAGGATAATCGAGTCGCCTCTGGTATATCATGCACCATCAGAGAATAACATTTTCCTCTATCTGTAAAAAAAAGCATGCGGTAGAGTGTTTTTGTTATGATTATATCGGTTGCAAAATCTGCCTCTTTTGTCTGAACCCCAACGCCCATTTCACCAACTCTTCTGTAGGAGGTGAGGGATGTGCGTTTTATGTAACCCTGATGAGTAACCGTAACTACTACATCCTCTTCGGCAATCAGATCCTCAACTTTAAATTCGGTTTCTTCTTCTTTGAATATCTCGGTCCTCCTTCTATCAGCAAACTTTTCTTTAATCTGTTGAAGTTCATCTTTTATAGTTCTCATCAACACCCGTTTTGACTTGAGTATACCTTTGAGTTTTTCAATGGTGCGTATCAACTCATAGTATTCATCTTCCAATTTTTTCCTTTCCAGTCCAGTCAGTTTTTGAAGTCTCATCTCCAATATCGCCTTCGCCTGAATCTCTGTAAGTTTGAACTTCTTTTGGAGTGCAACTTTTGCCCTGTCAGGGTCTTTTGAACTCTTGATGATGGCTATCACCCTGTCTATGTTCTTCACCGCTATCTTTAAACCTTCTACTATGTGTGCACGATCCTCTGCTTCCTTCAATTCAAATTTTGTTCTCCTCTTCACCACATTGAGTCTATGGATAAGGAAATGTTGAAGCAATTGTTTTAAAGAAAGTAATTTAGGCTGTGCATCTACCAATGCAAGGTTTATCACACCGAAGGTAGTGCGTAGTTGTGTATGTTTGTATAACTGGTTCAAGACTATCTCTTTCTGTGCGTCCCTTTTGAGTTCGATGCAAATCCGCATGCCTTCTCTGTCAGATTCATCACGAATTTCTGATATGCCCTCAATCTTTTTTGTTCGAACCAGTTCAGCAGTCTTTTCGATAAGGGTAGATTTGTTTACCTGATATGGTATCTCGGTCACAACGATAACATCTTTACCCCCCCTTTTAGATTCAAAATGCACCTTTCCTCTGAGAATAAGTCTTCCTCTTCCTTTTGAGTAAGCATCTTTTATTCCCTGTTCACCTACGATTATGCCACCGGTTGGAAAATCTGGACCTTTTATGTAATGCATAAGTTTGTCGCAAGAAATTTCAGGATTATCTATGAAAGCACATAGTCCGTCTACAACTTCATTCAGATTATGTGGAGGTATGTTTGTAGCCATACCCACAGCTATACCAGAAGAACCGTTGACAAGGAGATTGGGAAACTTTGATGGAAGCAACTTCGGTTCTTTCAATTTCCCATCAAAATTGGGCATGAAATCAATCGTATCTTTGTCGAGGTCTGCAAGTATCTCCTCGGCGATCTCTCTCAGTCTCGCCTCTGTGTATCTATATGCGGCAGGTGCATCTCCATCTATACTTCCAAAATTCCCCTGCCCATCGATTAGAGGATACCTCAACGAGAAGTCTTGAACCATTCTAACCAATGTGTCATACACGGCACTATCTCCATGGGGGTGGTATTTTCCCAAAACATCACCAACGACCGTTGCGGTTTTTTTGTATGGTCGGGTGTGGTAAAGTCCTAAATTTTTCATAGCATAGAGTATCCTGCGGTGGACAGGTTTCAAACCGTCACAGACATCGGGAAGGGCACGAGAAATGATTACACTCATCGCATAATCGAGATAGGATGCCTTCATCTCATCTTCTATGTATACAGGAATTTCCTTCATATTTTGCTAATCTTACATTAACAAATCAACCTGTCAAGAAAAAATAACTACAGAGAACTCTACGCCCTCTGTCGAACGACCCGTATGTCTAGTTGCAATTTTCCTTGACAGGCATTAAATTTTTTGCATAAATTTCGTTGTGTTGTGATTCAGATAGTAGACACTGATTTACACAGATTATAAACATAGAAGTAGGATTATTGATAAATTCTGGCAAGGGAACTAAGATAAAAAGGAAAATATTTGATCAGTGAATATCTGTCCATGCGGATCCTGAGATGATAATCAGTGTCTGAATTGCTGTTTATTATGTTTATACCGATCGGACACGAAAAGAGTGTAAGTAGATATCCACATGTGACGGTCTCACTCATCGTTATAAATACAGTCATCTTTTTCTTCACAATGCCCATAGTATTATCTCAGAGCAAAGTTATTAATGAATTGAATGAGGAGAAACTACAGCTCGAGGCAATGTACATCAACGAATATCTGAATAGAACTGGAGGTAATTATTTTTCATTGATGTCAAAGGAAGGCTATAGGAAATTTGAGAAGGCGTTTGAAGACGGTGAAATAATAGAGAAGGATAGTGAAGATTACAAAAAATGGACCGAATTTAAAAACGAGATTGAAAAGAAGATAGGTAATATGGTTTACTATAAATTGGGGTACATACCCTCAAATTTCAGATTATATCCCTTACTGACTTCTATCTTTATTCACGGTGGTATACTCCACCTGCTCGGCAATATGTGGTTTTTATGGTTAGTTGGATGCAACATGGAAGATGTATGGGGTCGTCAGTATTTTCTAATCTTCTATTTAACAAGCGGTGCTGTTGCTGCCCTCATTCACGGTGCAGTGCATCCGCATGCAGAAATACCCTGTATAGGTGCATCTGGAGCAATTGCAGGAACGATGGGTGCATTTATGATAAGAAATTACAAGACGAATATCAGGATATTTTATTGGGTCTTTTGGATATTTATGGGAATATCCAGAATACCTGCTTATGTTGTTCTTGGCGCATGGTTTCTGTTACAACTTCTCTACGGATTGATATTGATTGGTTATGCATACGGCGTAGCATATTGGGCACATATCGGTGGGTTCCTTTTTGGGGCAGGCATCGCTGTCCTGCTTAAAACTAAAAAGATAGAAGAAAGATACATTGCACCAAAGCTTGAAGAGAAGATAGAGGCGGTTAAATTGGATCCAAAACTAACCCTCGCTTTTGAGGTAAGGGACAAGGGAGATAAAGAAAATGCGGTTCGACTCCTAAAAGAGGTTACAAAAGAAGAGCCCAACAACATCGATGCCTATACCGAATTAGCAAACATATATCTATCATTGGACAGAAGAGAAGAGGCGGGAGATTCCTATGACAAAATTGTTCAGATATTGTCGAAGAGAAGGGAAAAAGATACCCTCTTATCCACTTATGAGGAGATTAAAAATTTGAAGTTGAACGACAGATTGAATGCGAGGAGTCTTTTCACTATAGCAAGATTGTTGAGCGAGCGTGAAAAATTTGAAGAATCACTGGTTATTTATAAAAATATGATAAACAAATATCCTGAGAGTGAACTTGTACCGATGGCTGTATATCGTTGCGGTCTCATCTTCAAGAAAATGGATAAAGTTGAACTGGCGTGTTCTTCTTTCGCTTATGTCTTAAACAAATATCCTACCCTCAGTTGGCGTGAGACTGTAGAGAAAGAACTCTCATCGTAGTTGTGGAAAGAGAATCACATCCCTTATCGAAGGTGAGTTGGTGAATATCATAGCGATTCTGTCTATACCCAATCCAAATCCTCCGGTTGGTGGCATACCATATTCTAAAGCAGTGAGGAAATCTTCATCCAGGAGATGAGCCTCTTCGTCACCAAGATCTCTCAACCTCCCCTGTTCTTCAAATCTCCTTCTCTGTTCAATCGGGTCATTCAATTCAGAGAAGGCATTCCCTAATTCCAGCCCGCAGATAATCGGCTCAAATCTCTCAGCAACCCCTGGTTCTTTTTCTTTCCTCTTTGCTAAAGGAGAGATTTCTACCGGGTAATCATACACAATCGTTGGCTGAATACAGTCTTGTTGAACAAGTTTACTGAATATAATATCATATAATTTTCCTTTCGTTATACCTTCGTCTACAACTATATTCAACTCCTCCGCCTTTGACTTTATCTCATCAAATGATTTATTTTTGAAATTACACTCTGTTTTTTGAAGTAGTGCATCGAAAAATTTTATCCGTTTCCACGGTCTTTTGAAATTTATTTCATTACCCTGATATTCAAGACTCAATCCACCTTTGATTTCTAAAGATAGGTGTTCAAACATTTCTTCGAGCAACTCCATAATATCGAAATAATCGGCGTAAGACTGGTAGGCTTCGAGTTGTGTAAACTCAGGGTTATGGAACCTATCTACTCCCTCGTTTCTGAAATCTTTTCCAAACTCGTAAACCTTATTAAATCCGCCGATGATAAGCCTCTTCAAATAGAGTTCATCTGCAATTCTCAAATATAGTTCTTTATTGAGCACATTGTGATAGGTTGTGAATGGTCTCGCTGTCGCACCACCATAGAGAGGTTGAAGAATAGGGGTTTCGACTTCAACAAATCCATGTTCATTCAGAAAATCTCTCATTATCCTTATAACATTATTTCTTGTGAAGAAAGTCTCTTTTACAACTGGATTGGCGATCAGGTCAATATATCTCTGCCTGTATCTCGCTTCTATATCCTTGAGTCCATGCCATTTTTCTGGAAGTGGTCTTAAAGACTTTGAAAGAAGGGTAAAATCTTCAACCAGAACTGTAATCTCACCTGTTCTCGTTTTAAAAACTTTACCAACCACACCAACAAAATCGCCTATATCGAAAAGTTCAAAAATGTCGTATTTATCACCGAGGGTATCTTTTCTTAAGTATATCTGAATATCCACATCGTCTAATATGTTTGAAAAGGTCGTCTTACCGTGTTTTCTTACCGACAGAACCCTACCAGCAATTCTCACCTGCTTGTTCTGAAAATCCTCAGATCCTTGCTTTATCTCCGATGCCCTCGCTGTGAGTTCATACTTATGGGGATAGGGTTCGATCCCCTTTACCTTCAGTTCCTTCAGTTTTCTCTTTCTATCTTCGATCTGCTTCTCTAAACTCATAATTTATAATTGAACGCAGATTTTCGCAGATAACCGCAGATTCTTTAACTTGTCACTATTGGATTCCTCAACTTGTTGAGGGTTATTCCAAACAAGCCTGTCCTGTCCACAGGATCCTGCGGAGCGACAGACCAGGGTTCGGAACTCCCTACGATTATCTCTTTATATTTAAAATCCTGAGAATCTGCGTTCATCTGCGTCCCTACCTTTATACCCAGGTCAGCCAGTTGTATTTATCTTCACCAGCAGTTATTTTAAAGAATTCCTCCTGCAATTTCTTCGTTATGGGTCCGCGTTCCCCTTTCCCGACCTTGAGTTTATCTATCATTCTTATAGGCGTTATCTCGGCTGCGCTTCCCGTAAAGAAAGCCTCGTCGCAGATATATAGAAGTTCTCTCGGAATGAACTGTTCTTTTACCTCATAACCGAGGTCCCTTGCAATCTTTATTACCGAGTGTCTCGTTATTCCTAAAAGGATTGAGGCACCCAATTGTGGGGTATAGATCACACCGTCTTTGATGCAGAAGAAATTTTCTCCACTCCCCTCTGACACATATCCGAATATATCGAGCGCTATGCCCTCCGTTACACCCCTCAAAATAGCCTCCATCTTGATTAACTGGGAGTTCATATAGTTTGCACCTGCCTTAGCCATTGCTGGAAAAGTATTCGGAGCCATCCTTTGCCAGGTGGATACTACCGTTTCGACACCCTTTTCTATTGCCTCAGGACCGAGATATTTACCCCATTTCCATACTGCAATAGAGACTTTAACAGGAGAGTCAAATGGGTTCACCCCCAATTCTCCATAGCCTCTGTAAACTAAGGGTCTTATATAACACGCATCAAGTTTATTTTTCCGTATAGTCTCAACTATTACATTATTTATCTCTTCTTTTGTATAAGAAATCTCCATTCTGTAAATTTTAGCAGAATCGAAAAGACGATTCGTATGGTTTTCGAGTCTGAATATAGCGGACCCCTTCTTATTTTTATAGCATCTTATCCCCTCAAATACGGATGTGCCGTAGTGGACGACATGGGAGAGTATATGAACCTTTGCATTATCCCATGGAATGAACTTTCCATCCATCCAGATAAATTTTGCCTTTTCCATCTTACCTCCTTTCAATATTTTTCAAAGAGTTTTCCCCAATCGGTTTGCATAAATTTCTTTATTCTCCGTTTACCCACGATTGGATACCAGAAGAGATCGTGATAGAGATTCGAAGCTACAGGTGCCCACACCCATAGAGGTGAGTATAGAGCAATTTTTTTAAATGGTTGCAAGAATCCCTTTCTCAATGCCTGATCGCCCCAGATAACGAAGCTCCGTTTCGTTTTGAATCCAAAGTTTACCCATGATATATCATCGCCTATTATCTTAATGTCTCTCATATCACCACAACCTAATCCTATTTCATTAGCAATTTTTATATAGTCTATGGAGAGCGGGTTGAAACCCATGATTTTCGCTGCTACGGCATCTATTGCAACCTGATCGGCTGATGCGAGTATGTAGTTACCAATATAAGGTTTCATCGTCCTCGGTCCTGCCCCATCACCACATACCGTTCCATCCATCACAGCAAAAATACCCTTGTGTATCTCCTTCTGCATAATCAGAAGGTCAACCAGGACCTCATGGATGAATTCGTGTCCATAATGCCGTACTTCTTTGAGCAACCCACCAAAGGCATTCTTAATTGCACCTGTTGTAGTTGAATGTCCGTGGGTCTTTACTGTCGGAAGATGTATAACATTCTTACCAATAAATAGCTTTGGTATATATATGCCTTCTTTAAATATTTGGGGGAGTCTGAGCAGATTTTTGAAATCGTATCTCACCCACTCGACATCCATCAGTGCAATGAATTTCAGACCATATTTTTTCAATACGGGCTCCCATCTATTCAACTCCACACCTTTGTAAGGATTTGTAACGACGGTTCTGTTCTCAACTGGAAGTAGTTTCTTTCTACTATAACCATTTTCAAGTAATGTTTTAACAGTTCCTTCAAGTTGCCATGGTGCTGATGAAGAAGCAGGATAGTATTTTGTCCATGAGAGGTTGAGTTTCAGTATCGTATCTACATCTTTTGTTATAAATTTTTCATATTGAGCAAGGTGGAGCAATCTCTTATAGTCATCTAATACGGTAGCAGGTGTAGTTTTCAATACAGCAACTTCGGAAGTCATCGATTTAGTTGTATGAAATACTTATTACGGTGTCAATAAAAAAGAGAATGGACTTTGTCCAAAAAACCCCACGATTTTAACTCTTGACAGGTTGAAAAAGACACATATAATAATTTTTAGAGTAACAAGGAGGAAATTTTGTGGGATTGATTAAGAAAGAGTTGGAAGAAAAATTTTTAAATTGATGAGAAGGCACTTGAAATAGTATTGATTTGAAAAGCCGAAATTGGCTGATAAGAAAATGAGACATGAATCTAACTTTATGATATAATAAGAGAAAAGAATGAAAAAGTTAAATTTATATATAGAAACATCGGTCTTTGGGTTTTACTATGATGAGGACCCTCGTAATTTTTATAAAAGAGAGGCAACAATTAAACTCTTTGACCAGATTAAAAAAGGTCTATTTGATGGATACATCTCTGACATCGTATTAAGAGAGTTATTAGTTACATCAGATTTAGAGTTGCGGGGAAAATTGAGGGATTTAGCGGAGATACTGACGGTGTTACCTATTCATAGGGAAAAAGATGTGGAATATTTAAGTGATTTGTATATTAATCGGGGAGCAATTCCTCCTCATAAAAAAGATGATGCTGTCCATGTGTCTATAGTTGTGGTAAATCCAGAGATAGATATTTTAGTAAGTTGGAATTGTAAACATATTGTAAATGCTCATATTAAAAGAAGACTCAAGTCATTAACTGAGGAGGAAGGGTATAAATTTGGTTTTGAGATAAGTACTCCTGAGGAGGTGATCATCTATGATATTTAAGGACAGGAGTTTGAAGGATTGGCAAGAACAAGTTTGGGAGGCTAAGGAAAAGATTTATCAGGAGACTAAAGATATGGACTTTAAAGAATATCTGATCTATATTCGCAAAGGAGCTTCAGCTTTTTTGAAGGAGGGCAACTTAAAAGAACAATCATTACCTAATGGGTGTTTTAAGATTGTGAGGGAGATAGAAAATGAGACCTGACACCAATTTCTTCTTGCAGGAGTTTAGGGACAGGCATAAACTTCTTGGGAAAAACAAATGTGTGTACCTATTTGGGACGGTTCTCGGAAGTTATTAACGGACAAAGTCCCACCCCCGGGGTGGGATTGAGAAGCCTACTTCGGTATTTCGCCAATAGACGAAATGCCAATAATAATATCGGAGTTGGGTCATACGACCCGTATGAGGAGAAACTCCAGAGAAGCGTCAATTTTCTATTGACAAGTCGAGAAAGATGCATATAATAATTTTTAGAGTAAAAAGGAGGAATTTTGTGGGATTGATTAAGAAAGAGTTGCAAGTTGCAGGGAGTCTTGCAAAAAGAAAATGCGAGGTTTTATTCGATACTGGTGCCTCGTCCTGTTTTGTAAGAAAAGATGTGGCGACAGCGCTTTCTGAAATCTTAAAGGCTCCACAATCTCTTACATTTACCCTTGGCAACAAGACGACAATCACTACGGAGTATACAACTGTTCTTTACATTGATATAAAAGGTCATAGCCTTGGACATATGTTTTTGGTCTTTTCAGACCTTCCTTATGAGGTAATAATTGGAGCCGATTTCCTTCAACGATGGAAGATCAAACTTGACCCAGCAACCGAGGAATTTTTAATTGATGAGAAGGCACTCGAGATAGTATTAATTTGAAAAAGCCGAATTTGGCTGACAACAAGAAAATGAGACCCGACACCAATTTCCTTATTTTTACCATCTTTGGAGTTTTTTGGAGTGCATTGACCGTGTCAATGCACTTTCTGGCAACAACACGGTTGTTGCACTCCATAACCAGATTTGTCGGGACAAGTCCATACGGATCCGTAGGGAGATGTCCTTCAATCCCACCCCTGGGGTGGGATTTGCCATTTCTACAAGTGTAAAATTTGGGTCATCGGGGGCTGTCCAATATGGGGTCTGAATGGAGTTAGTCTTATAAATTATAAAAATTCTATTGACATTTCCCAATGTTTGAACTGAAGAATTGGACTATCTATTTTTTCAGGTATAAAATCCAAGTTCGTTTTTTTTCGCTCCTATCTAAGTATATCTCATATATTTCATCAGATTCGGTTCTGACAAGATAATAATTTCTGTGTCTTCGCATTCTCCAGTTCTTCCTACTTGGTGCTGAAGATGGAAATCCCCAGTCCTGACACATACGGATAATTTCCTTTATAATATACTCTTTCTCTTTCCATGTAAAGGAGATCGGAATGCATTTCTTCTTATCATACCTTACTTCTATTTTCTCATCGATGAATTTTGTCATTACAGTTCCTTTAACCAGTTTTTCTTAAAGATAAGATATCGTTTGTTTTCTACACTACAGAAGGAGACCGTCCTCTTTTTAAGAAGATAAGCCACTGTTCCATCCACTTCATTCTCATCCAAGTTAAAAAAACGACGAATTTCGCTCAAGGTAGTGATGGTCTTAGTATCTATGAACTGTTTAGTTAAATTGCGCACTGCCTTATCCCTGGTCAATATTTTAGCCCTTTCTATAACTTCAACAGGCAACCACCTCTTTAAAATTCCCCATACAAATACATCCCAGTTTGACTTCCCCTTTATGCTTCCTACACAGGATATCATTCCATTCTCCTGAAGTTCTACGAGCCCTTTATGCAGTCTTTTAGTGCCTTCCTTTTTATGAAACGAAAGCGACACACGTATGTCATCAGTAGATAGAAAAGTTTTAGATGATAGAACTTGCATAATATCCTTTGCTGTTTTGGTCAGATTACCATCGTGATATTCTTTGAGGTAATCGCTTTTTGCATACAATTTATAAAAATTCGGAAAAAGTTTTATTGGAATGAGGATGTTCTTTTTCCTCAATAATTTTCCGTAATAGATTTTTTTCTCTTTAGCCAAGTCAAGAGCAAAATGCCATGTTCTCTCAATACGGTCCCAGTTCCACCCATCCGATCTTGGCTTTTCTTTGCTATAGACTGCATCATACAAATTAGGCAGTATCTTATCGGAGTAAACTGCAACTGTCCCCAATTTATTAATAAAGTTGTATGCTTCATTGATATCTCGTATTCTATATTCATCTAAAAGTCGATACTTCTTTGTTTTAATTTGTTCAATTTTCTCTTGTGAAATTTCCAGCATAGATTTCCTTATGTAACTACAAGTAAAAAAAAATTTCTAAAAATGTCAAGAAAAAGAAACTACCTGAAAATTTCATCATTGAGCAATTGACAATTAGCAATTAACAATGCAAAATCGTCCAATTAGCGGTAGCGGTAGTACAGGGCCTTTAGACCCTGTACTATTTTTTAATCAAGAACGGTCTTAAGACCGTTCACTACCTTGATAATTGCTAATTTTAATTTGTTTTTCTCCATTTCTTCTTGACAAGTATTCAATTTTTTTTTAATCTAAAAATATGGGCTTCGGGATTTTTCTTATCCCACTGTGGCTTATCTCCACTGTATCCATCTATGGAGATGCTAATTTCGTAGTTATTTCAAAATCAGAACATACCCTGTGTGTATACGATTCGAAAAAAATGTTGCTCAAAGAATATAAGGTCGCAACCGGACTCAACCTAAAACCAAAGACCAAATCCGGTGATAGATGTACACCGGAAGGGGAATACGCAGTGGTGCACATATACGGTCCCGATTCTAAAAAGGTCAAACTCAACAATGCACACTATCTTGGCGGTCCATTGCATAAGAAGTATAGGAGCGATGAGGATCTCGGTTATAACGCTTACGGTCCCTATATGATGCGGTTGAACTACCCAAACCAAAAAGACGCAGAGAGGGGGTTCGAATCTGGTCTTATATCAAAATTGGAGTATGAGAGGATCGTCTCGGCATTAGTAGTAGGGAACAGGCATGCCTGTTCCCTACCTCCACAAAAGACAAAACTTGGCGGTGGAATTTATATTCACGGAACCAGCGATCCCAATTCTATAGGACATAGCAGTTCAAATGGTTGCATAAGAATGTCCAATCATGAACTTGAAGAATTTGTTAAATACATAAGAGTTGGAACCAAAATTTTTATAAAAGGAGGTCTAAAATGAAGAAGATAATTTTTCTCTCTTTATTTCTACCAACACTTCTATTTGCAGAGGTACTTGGTCTGTTCCATCCAGCAAAAAGAGTTTCCAAAGGTAATACGGGATGGGGTGGATATTTTCAATGGATAGATGCAAATGGAGCGGATGTTCTCAATTTCGCCGGGCAGGTGAGATATGGTTACACAACAGACCTTGAATTTGGAGCCAAATTAGGGCTTTCCAGATGGAGTAATGGGGGTAGTGAAACAGGCATCTATATAGGCGTTGATGGAAATTATGGATTGCTTGCCCGAAGTAAGAATACACCCGTAAATCTATCCATTGATGGATTTTTTGGAATCTCATCTGTTGAAGATAGAAATGTATGGGCGATTGGGACTACAGGGATTTTGGATGGAAAACTTGGGCTTGAAGGCGGTAAGGTTCTAATACCATACGGTGGATTTACTATATGCATATACCATGAAAGTTGGAATAAACGCGATGATACTGATTTAGAATTGGCTCTTACAGGCGGCATTATGATTCCTATATCACCTGCTCTCAATGTAGTTGTGGAACTGCTCATTGCAGATGACATTGGATTCGGTTTTGGGCTCTCTGGATTTTAAAGAGGAAACCACAAGATTTCACAAGATTTACACGAGAACATAATAAAAATGGTTATACAAATAATTAACATAGAAAATTATGAGTATCAATAGAAGTAAAAAAATCTTGTGATAATCTGTGTAATCAGTGGTTTAAATTTATATTTTTATTATGATTAAGGTTGAAGGTTTGACAAAGAAATTTCCAACAGTACTTGCCTTGGACCACATCAGTTTTGAATGTAGAGATGGTGAGGTTTTTGGACTCCTGGGTCCGAATGGGGCAGGTAAGACGACAACTATTAGATCGATTCTTTCAATCTTAACTCCTACAGAAGGTAGAATTGAAGTGGATGGGGTAGATGTAGCAACTAAACCAGAGTATGTGAAGGAGAGAATAGGGGCGGTCTTAGAAGATAACGGAATTTATGATAGGCTGACAGCATACGAGAATGTCGCTTTCTTTGGTGAACTTAAAGGAATGAAAAAGACTCGATTACAAGAGAGAATTGAATCGCTGTTTGCATTGCTGGAGATGGAGGAGTACGCATCTACTCGTGCAGGAACTTTCTCCAAAGGGATGAAACAGAAGGTTGCAGTTGCAAGGGCGCTGGTATCAGACCCGCCCGTCCTGGTGTTAGATGAACCAACTGCTGGACTGGATGTCTTGACAAAAAGAGTAGTTCTCAAATTTGTGAAACTCCAGAGGGAGAGTGGAAAGTGTGTCCTCTACTCTACCCACATAATGAGTGAGGCAGAAGAAGTTTGCGATAAGATAGCAATAATCCATAAGGGACGCATCCGTGCAATCGGTAGTGTAGATGATTTGAGAAAAATGACTGGCAAGGGAAGATTGGAAGATGCTTTTGTGGAGTTGGTAAAGAATGAATAAAAGAGTTCTCATCGTATTTAAAAAGGAGATGCAAAACGCCCTGAGGGATCGTCGTACTCTCTATTCCACTGTTCTTTTTCCCCTTTTGATTATGCCTGCTATGGTCATTCTCCCTATGACTTTGATGCAACATCAAAGGAAAAAAATAAAGGAAATGTCCTCAAAGATTGCTATCGTCGATGGAGAGAACTTTACCGAACTTGCTAATCGCCTCGAATCGAATACCAAATTATCATCTATTGAGTCAGAAGATGCTATGAGTGATTTGAAATCAGGAAGGGTAGACTGTGTCGTTAAAATGGAAGCTGAAATGGAACGCAATGAACCTGCTTCGGTGTTACTTTTTTTCGATAGAACAAGACGGGAATCAGAGGGGGCGGCTAATAAGGTGAAATTGGTTGTGGCTGAATTTTCTAATGAAAAAGTTAGTGCAAAATTGCAAAATTTGAAGATAGACCCCTCGATTTTGACACCTGTGATATTAAAAGAGAAGAACATCGCAACTCCAAAACAGATGGGAGGATTCTTCATCGGGATGCTCGTTGGTATGATGGCGGTGATTGGCACGATCAGTGGTGGTATGATTCTGGCAATCGATGCTACCGCAGGGGAAAAGGAGAGGCGAACCTTAGAGGTACTTCTTGCCTCTCCTGCTACAAGAAAAGAACTCGTCTTGAGCAAGTTTTTAGGAACCTTGACAATGGCAGTATTTTCCGTAATACTGATGTGTATCAGTTTTACACTCTCTATGACCTTCAGTATGAATCTCTTTGCCCAACAGGATAAGTTTGCTCTGGCGATTTCTGGAACGACCCTTCCATTGATTTTTTTCGCTCTCATTCTCATTGCAGGATTCGTCGGGGCATTGGAGATTGCTATAGCCATATTTGCAAGGAGTTTCAGAGAGGCGCAGAGTTATATGACGCCCTTTACAATAGTTGCAATAATACCTGTCATATTTATGCAGACTATCTCAACCTCGCCACCCCAGTGGATGTTCTGGGTCCCATTGATGAACACGATGTTACTTATAAGAGAGCTGTTGATGGGGATTGTAAATTCTAATCATCTTACAAATACATTTTTATCCTCATTCATTTACGCCATTCTCAGTCTAAAACTTTCCCTTTATATGTTTAACAAAGAATCTGTGATTATGAGATAATAAATGAGAAAGAAACCACGAATTAACACAAATTTAAATCAAAGAGAAATATTTTTTCCTTCTCCTCGCAATGACAACACTCCTTTTCGTCATTGTGAAAGGGAGAAATAATTCTCTCTTATTCATCCAAGTTCATAGTGGAGGATACGGGATTCGAACCCGTGACCTCGGCGTTGCGAACGCCGCGCTCTCCCAACTGAGCTAATCCCCCACTCTGAGATTGACAGTATGTTGAGGAATCTCGCCTTTCAGTCCTGTAAGCAAATTTTTTGCTGCCACCACACTCATTCTCGATCTCGCTTCTACAGTCGCACTCCCAATATGGGGTAGAAGAATCACATTTTTGAGTTTGAGCAATTCGGGCTCTATTTCAGGTTCATTTTCGAAGACATCGAGAGCCGCACCCCGAATTCTTTTTTCCTTCAATGCCTTTACCAATTCTTTCTCATCTATTACATTCCCCCTCGATGTGTTTATTAGATAACTATCTTTTTTCATCACTCTCAATTCATCCCTTCCGATTATATAATATGTCTCATCGAGCAAAGGCGTATGGGTGGTGACGAAATCAGATTCTTTAAGCAATTCTTTCAAGTTAACATTCCTTGCTCCGAATTCTTTCTCCATAATCTCGTTTCTATTAGGGTCGGTGTAGAGGAGTTTCATAGAAAACCCCCGACTTCTTTTCGCCACTGCGGTTCCAATTTTACCCGCCCCTATAATACCGAGAACCTTCCCATAAACTTCGCTTCCTAAAAGAAGCAGGGGGTCCCAGCCTTTAAATTTGTTAGCTCGTATGAAACTATCCGATTCGACTATCCTTCTCGCTATCGAGAGAATAAGTGCCCATGTCAGGTCTGCTGTCGCATCTGTAAGCACATCAGGGGTATTCGTAACTGGTATGCCCCTTCTATTCGCTGATTCGATGTCGATATTATCGTATCCAACTGCATAATTCGAAATCACCTTTAAATTTTTCCCATTCTCTATTATCTCCTGGTCTATTCTATCCGTCAACAAACATACAAGACCGTCTTTATCCTTTATTCTATTCGAAATCTCTCTGTGAGTAAAAACCCTGTTATATGGGTTCATTTCCACTTCACACTCACCCGTCAACAACTTCAAACCAGCATCTGGAATACGACGAGTGACCAGCACTTTAAACATAGTTTCATTATATTACACTTTTGAAAGAGGTCAAGAAAAAAAAGAAACCACGAATCTCACGAATTACACGAATAATACAAACCCAGATTATGTGTTAATCTGGAAAATCCCAAATTCCAAATCTTCAAATCTTTTAATTCCCTTATCTCTGCGTCCCCTTTGTGTCTTCGCTTATCGCACCAACACGAGTTTTTTTGTAGCGGTTTTATTTCCTGCTTGAAGACGATAGAAGTAAACACCACTCCCAACTTCCCTTCCATTCTCATTCTTTCCATCCCATCTAACTGTATAATAGTTCGCTATCTTCTCTTCGTTCACAAGTGTCTTAACTAATCGTCCTGAAATGTCGTAGACTTTTAAAGAAACATAGGATTTTTGGGGAATCTCATAACGAATCGTGGTCTCATCAGAAGATGGATTAGGGTAAGCATTACGCAGAGCAAATACCTTTGGTATCATCCAGAATACCGTTACAGAAACAGTACCGTGAATCGTTTGATTTCCATTCTGGTCTACATCTATCACTCTGTAGTAATAAGTCTCTCCTTCCTCTACATTCTTATCTACATAACTATACTCCCTCGGCTTACTCGATGTCCCTTCTCCTTTAATAATAGCAATCCTTTCATAATTAGAATCTCTCTCTATACTTCTCTCTATCCACCACTCGTAGGTATCGATCTCTGATTCAGTCCTCCAACTTATTACCACACCATCCAGAGAAACCAATGCTTCAAAATAGACGAGTTTAACCGCTGTGGCTTCAGCACCAAGAGTACCAATTTCCCACTCAAGCAATGATGGGTCGGTTGCTGCTTTTGTTGTAGGACGATAAAATAAACCAACTATACTTAAACTATCATAGATAAGTGTATCAATGGTGCTGATGTTAATACTCCCCACCGCTGTAGAGGTGAAGAATCCACTAGAATTGCCAGGAAGGTCTCCATCTGGAATAAGTGCCCAGACCCCACTTGCATTAAACTCGATCTGAATTGAAATAGAATCTGATGCCTGTGATTTAGTAAATATTATGTAACCCCAATCATTACGAGGATATGTTTCAGAAAGATTTTTATAGAAAACAGGAACTCCCACCATGTTTCCTGAAGTATTAGAAATATCGTAGGTCTTTATGAGCAAGACATTATCAACTGCAGATGCCCAACCCCAGTGAGATGCGCCTTCGTCATCATAATGCCATTGAATCTGTACACTATCTGCTGGTAAATAAGAGGTAAGGTCTTTATTATCTGTCCCACTACCGCTGCTACTATATGTTGCTACTGTATTCCATGACTCCCAAGAAGTTCCATTATGGAATCTAACTTCTGTTGTCATTTGTTCTCCAACTTGATATCTTCGGAAACCCCAACCATAAACCAATTTCAAAGAGCTCGCATTACCAATGTATTTTGGAGGTGCTTTGAGATATTCACCTGGTGTATTATTACCGTTTCCTGCATTATCGTCCGAGTAATAAGCATACTTTGTACCATAGGAAGGCGGCTCATTATCACCCAAATCTGAAGTTGTTCCTGCTGTCCACTTATAACCATCACCACCACCATCTATAACAGTCCAGTCACTTGGTATACCTGCTTCAAAGTTCTCCTTTATCAATGTATCGGTGCCCGAAGATGAGCCCAGAACAATACTATCCCCCTGAATCTCTACTCCTGTTAAGGTATTATTATCAAATTGTTCACCTGTGGTCTGTAACCACGAACAAGTATTATCAGGTATAAGAGTATCGATGGAGAAACTCATCACATCGCTTGCATGGCTCCAATAGCCTGAACCTAATGGGTCTCTTGCCTTTGTCTTCCACCAATAGGTCTCATTGTGTAAAAGGGGAGTTGCAAAAGTATAGTTCACTGTGTCACCGCTTGCATAGGCAATAGTGACATCACTATCAGGAGTGGCAAATGTTTCATCAGTATCCCAATAAACTTTATACTCTATATCATCATTTTGTGGGTCAGTTGAAGAGAATGTTAATGTGGGTTGTAAATCAGAAACCTTAGCAAAATTAAATAGTTTATAAACAGTGGGCTTCTCAGGTCTTCCAACATCGATAACAAGGCCATATCCTGCATAAGGCTTATAATTGTCCTCATACCTCGTGCAGGTTATCCACAGCGTATCGTTGTTCTCTGATGTCGTGATGTTAAAACTTGCTATCCCAAAATCATTTGTTGTACCAACTCGATATACTGCGTCAATCTCTGTCATTATACAAACGGTTGCACTCTCAATCGCACTACCTGTTCCTGCATCTTTTACGGTTATTTCAACTGTCTGGCTCCCTAATGGCACGGTATCTTGGTGAACTACCTCTAAACTCTTCACACTATCTCGCCAGGTGGGCATCTCTGGGTCACCTAAGAGATTATACTCTATCAAACACCACTTCTCTGCATCGTCATCAGTTCCAACAAATCTGTCATGTGCATCCCTTGCATTTGCTAACGCCTCACCAATATGCCAGTCATTATACTCATAAGAGTAAAATACAAATCTGAACACAAGTCCAACTGATAGTGTGTAATTCTGAGCACTTGTGTCATTATCAGATACATCATATCCCCAACCATATTCTGAATTAAATATAGAAGCGACTCCACCCTCTTTGTCAACAAGCCAGTATTCACTATAGGATTCAGCAACTTCATGATAGCCACCACTCATACAGCATATTCCTGTATGTATTCCCCATTTACTATCCTGTATACTGAGCGGTATTGAGTTAAGGTCGGCTGTGGTAACATCCTTGGATGCAACTGAACCTTGCATCACCTCACCGTAATCACCGTGCGAATATACAACATTCCAGTTATACCCAGTATTCATCTCGCCAACTGCATTATCATCAGAAATATATTCGTCATACTCGTCATATAGTTCAGTGTAACTTAAATAATTAATATCAGCATTCGCTAATTTTGTTTCTAACTGATCGGCATGGTATCTACCGGGCGACGCCGTACTAAATAATTGTTCTGTCCAGAAAAGTACCTTATTCTGATAATCTAATGTTGGATTCTTCTCATAAATCAATACCCTATTAACAAAATTTTGAATCTCAGTTGTAGAATTTACAGGCACCCGACCTACATAGCAATCAGCAAGAAGGTCAACACGAGTCCCACCAGGTCCGTCAGCATTGAGCTCGCAATATTTTTTGTCATCGTCATAATCCCAATCTTGGTAATTTGCCCCCTTATACAAATCTTCAAAAAATCTCGTTGAGGCGATATCATTATCAGTAGTCGAGAATGGGAAAGTGCTCACATAACCGTCGCAAGGTGCATGAGGTATACTACCAAGATCTGCTCCCAATACGAACCACAATGAACCCCATGTGTTATATGCATCCTCAATGAACTTTTTTACCTTTTCTTGATTATTATCACCAGCGTAATCAGTTAAAACATCCTCAATAGAATAAAATGTTGAACGACAACCCTTCTTATGCTTCCAATCAATCAATGGTTGCCAGGCAGGCTGCCAATCTCCTCGCGATATTATCACATATTCGTAATCACCAGCAGGAAGAGCCTTTGATTGCCTTCTTGGTGCAGATTTGAGCATCATTTTGTATATTTCCACATCTTCTGGATTTATCACCATCCGCTTAACAGGTTTAGCCATATTGTCTATTATTCTTTCATGAAATCCAATTATACTTCTTGGTTCCTCTTTATAATAGACTTTCACCTTTACATACTCCAAAAGCTCGAGTTTACCTTCAGCAGGGATATACCTTAATGGGGCTACACGGAATGCGCCTATTTGGAAACCTCCTTTTGTTCCTGTCCATGCATCAAGTATTGTCTTCGCAGGATATGGAGTAGTCTGGCTCAAAATCTCTTCCTTCAAGTGAATAAATTCAGACTTTGGATAATCCTTTATAAACGGTATCGGTGGCTGGTTCGGGTATATCTTATATTTACCGGCTATCTCCACTTTCTCAAATTTTACAAGTTCAAGATTTTCTATCTCTGCACCTGGTGGTAATGCTACACTATAAGCATAGACAGGATAAGCAGGCTCACCGATTTCACCTGCGGTATAGGCATCCCTCATTTCTACAACATCATACCCTCTTTCTTTCGAGAATGTTATATAGGCACGAGGGAATCTAAATTCAAACTCTCTCACACCAGCCCATAAAGATGATGCAGAGAGTAATATCCCCACTCCTATGCACTTCATAACATCTCCTTGTTTAAAAATTTTACACATCTTTACCTCCTTTCAAAAAGGGATAAAAAGGGGACAGGCTACTTTTTTGGTCATCCTCTTTTCCTTGGTCGTCCTCGAGGCCTGATGGTGCACTCCAAACCAAGACTCCGACATATCTGTTGCTGCCATTCAGCGTTTCCAAATGGAGACAAACGAACTACACTCTGACGAAGATTTTCCAATTCCCTTTTTGTTAAAGGTTCATCCACATATCTACCCCAATCTTTGGGCAATTCTATCGGAATTTCATCAATTAATGAACGTGATTCTTCAGCAATTCTCTCTCTATGAGATGACCACAACCATTTCTTAGCTGAATTAACTAGACCAGCTCTCACTGGATTACCTTCAATATACCTCAGCACCGTTAATAAATGGCAATCTTCTTGTATAATGAAGCTCTTAAATCGTCCCTGCCATACATGACCACTGGTTCCATAATGTTGATGATAACGACGGACATGGCTTGTCATCAACCATTGCATCCACTTGCTCAACTCCTCAGCCCATATGGGCATCGAAGCCATATGAAAATGGTTCGGCATCAAACAATATGCAAAAATCTTTACAGGATATTTCTCCTTCCCCTTTCTTATCAAATCAATGAAAGATTCATAATCTTGACTTGTGTGAAAGACTACCTGCCTTCCGTTCCCACGGTTAAGCAAATGGTAAATAAAGCCATCAACCAACCCTCTTGCGACTCTTGCCATAACTTAATTTTTCCTAATAAGATGATAAAAAGTAGCCTGTCCCCTTTTTCATCTGCACAAGTTTGAACTTATGAATACTATTTTGTGTGCAAAATTCCTGTTCAACCTACAGAAGTAGACCCCACTTGGAACTCTCTTGCCAAACCTATCTGTTCCATCCCAGACCACTTCGGTTATCGGTTTTCGGTTATCGGTTTTTGGAAAGGTGCGGATAAGACGACCACTCGCGTCATAAATTTTGAGCGCTTCGCGCTGGTTATCGGTTTTCGGTTGTCGGTTGTCGAATAACGAATAACGAATAACGGTAAACGAATTGAATGGATTCGGATAACAGATCAACTTACAATCAACAACAAGAGGCGAATCGTAATCCGTCTCTTCGATCTTTACTAAACCACTCGAGTCTGTTATAAATTTAATGCACAGCCCATCTACCAACTTCGAGCCATTTAAATCATAAAGACCATCGTATAGATACTGTATACCATCTTCCTCATTATGATTTTCTATCCCTATTGTACAGGTAGAGTCTTGCCCAACTTCTGAATAATTGAATAGTATTTCACCATCACCTGTGGTTGTAGTGAAGTAAGAAGGGTGTAAAAGAAGAATCTCAAAAGATTCAAAAACTTCGCTCCCACAATGCGGAACTTTCGACCATTCGACAACGAACGCCTTCTTCTCAGTATCGTATTTATAGTAAACACCACCCTGTTCACTCTGAGCTGGATTCAAATCATCGAAGTAAGGTGCTATCATCGCAGGTGGACCAGCGGGGTCTGGTATCGGTGAGTTTTGATAACTGCGGTCTATAGTATTACCCATCGCTATCCATCCATTTGAACAGACACGAATAGAATTGTATTCTATCCCATAATATTTGAATGTGAAAGGGAGAGAGAGAAGTTTCGACTCATCATCCATCAGTTCTAAATGGGTTCCATTACCACCAAAAGAGGGGTTCAATTCTATCCAGGTATAGCGAGGTGCCTCCACGAATACGGAATCGGTCGAGTCGTAGGCATAATATCCATAACGGTCTCCAATCACTAATTCGGAAATCTTTACAGTCAATTCTCTACACTTCACATAACTACCTCCATTTGCTATTAAATTCAAAAAGAAGTTGACCTTATGTCCTGGTGGTGTGTTATCGGATGCCCTCAGTATGAAAGGTTCTAAGCTCACGGATACGCTATCGGGTAATAAATCACCAAAATTTGAAATCGTATCTATCAGAATAATATAACTGTCACAGGTAGAAATCGAGATAGAGACACCATAAGCAGGGTCGATGCCAAAATTTTTAATTTCCAATACGAGTCTTATCTCCTCACCGGGTTCCCATCCACCATTTTCGTCATCGATGAGATGCGAAATGTTCACAAGATGTGGACCGCTTCCTGGTATCACTTTACATAGCGATGCCAATGTTGCTACACCACCCTTTGTTATTTTTAGCATCAATGTATCGGAGTTTATACCACTGCCCCATACATCTGTGTGACGGTGACGATGTGGGTTCACCCATGGATAGTCCTCTGTAATTAAAATCCCAGGGATCTCACTTTCCCAGAAAGAGGCGTGGTCTGAGAATATAATACCCTCATCAACAATAGATTTTGTCTCTAAATCCGTATAATTACTGCACCCATCTATGAACTCATACATTAGAAAGGACGAAGCGGGATTCGATATTATATCTACATCCTCTGGACTAATATCTTCGTAGCCGACCATATCAAAATTGAAGACCCCAATGATACTCTCAGTGGGCTGGTGGGTGAACTTTACATAGTGCTTACTCCCTTTCCTCCCCACCTCTGTTGCCTGAAAGCCAATAAATCTTATCGTATTCTCGAAATCATATTGATTGAAGACCCTTGCGATTTCCAGAACCGTTGCAACTCCACTCGCATTATCATCTGCACCAGGTGCAAG
>JAUXAN010000078.1 GCA_030619885.1 bacterium | reverse complement strand
CGGAAATATATTCTTCCCTTCTATCCTTCTGTTCATCACATGGTGATATGCACCCTTATAAGTTACTCTCGCTATCCTCATATCCTTACTTTACATCCAGGTATCATAGAGTCACAGAGTCAAGCAGCGTCCCCAAACAGGCCCCTTGATTAAAAGTCCTTGCCATTGAGTCTGAGCTTTGGGGGAACAGTAACAAAATGAACATGGTTATCCATCAGACAATAAGTCCATACCTTAAGACCATATTTATCGCTATACTCTTTTATCCATAATAGGTACTGTTCTCTGTCGTCTTTGTCTTGAAAAACTAGTTGTTGGTAATTGCCTCTCTGCGTAAGGTGATGAGGAATGCCTGGTACTACAACTCTTGCTATCCTCGGTATAGTAAATTAATCTTATTATACAAGTTTTATCTCGTCAATAAAAATAGCCGCTGTCCCCATTTTGCCGCAATCTATGCAATGTACTTGCAATACTCCCATAAATAATTAACTAAGTTATCAAGATTGCAGCCCAAAAGGATGATGTATTTATCGCCAGCTCCAGCATAGAGAACCAGTTTGTCTTTTCGAACGAAAGCACCTACGGGAAAAACGACTGCAGGCTCGTCCACAGGATACTGATCATTACCATATAACTCGAAAGGGGCTGAAGGAATGTAGATTGGATTTCTGGTTCGACAAAGGACCTTTCTTGGATCGTCCAGGTCCAAAAGGACAGCGCATATGGAATATCCTCTTTCAATTCTCTCCGCCAACCCATAGGCTTTACAAATATTTTCCTCTACCACACCAACAGCATGATAGATGAGCAACCAACCCCTATTGGTTTTGATCACCTGAGGGCCTGGGCCGATTTTCTCCTTTTCGTGTGGGTAGTGCCCGGCTTCTAAAAGCAGACTTTGGCTCCGTCGCTCATAGATTTTCTCCCACTGTTCTGTGTGCTTGGAAGGATTCAGCAATTGATCAATGCCAGCTTCGAGAGAATCCAGGTGTATGTTGATCTGAGTGTCGGTATAGAATCTCAATAATATGTATAGCTTCCCTCCCACCTCTTCGGAGAAGGAGACCGCATTTCGAGTGTCGAAAGCATCGATTATTCCATGATAGGTGATGTTTACAAAGTCGGTGGTTGAGTAGATAGCTATTCGGTCTGATATCCCGAGTCGGACTTTAAATGGTGGTTCTACTTTACCACACCCAATTAGCAGGTATCTCTTGTCACACCTGACGATCCGGATGTCCTCTATTCCGTAGGTAAAGTCCTGATGGTCTGTGCCATCGCCCCGGATGACCACGTTCTGGAATCTGGTGAAGTAAACGCCATTCTCGCTCACCAAAGGCCAAACCTCAGAGATATAGTTTTTTAGGCAGTAGCGCTCGATGCCGAGCTTCTCATCGAAGAACGTGCCCTTTTGATACCCCTGGTGGCATCTCGGCGTCAGGATGACCTTGTCCTGGAACACTTCAACCCCGCCGTTGAAAACGGCTCCGATCTTCAGTTCTCCTTTCTCATGCCAGGTAAGTCCAAGGTCTCGAGGCTTTACGATAGGATTGTTTTCAAAGGAATCCAGCTTGAAAATAGTCTCCCCAGAGTCAAGCAAGACGACTGTCCCATCACCTATTTCTTGAACGCTACGATCCAATGTAGTCCCCATTTAATTTCAACTCCTCATTAACTTTTCAAACAACTCAATATATTCTTGGGCGACTTTTTCTTTAGAATTACGAATAACATATCCTTCCGCCGCCTTTAGAGTTTCATTAACAATAGGCTTTCCTTCAGATATACTGACCAGTCTATCTTCAAGTTCTTCCATGTCCAAGAATTTCATGACCGCTCCGCCGAGAGGTTGGATAAGGGCAATTCTATCGCCAATATTGGGATCAGCGTTCCAAGGTAGGAAAGGATGGAACTCGAAACCATAATCTCACCTGGCTTAAATTCATATTTAGGTTTATAGAAAATATAGGCATCTGAGGCATGAAAATATTTATCGACCTTTGAAGTCGGGGGCAACTCATTCCGCCATTCTATAAAATCATGTCTTTCTATCTCTTTTAAGAGTTCTTCATCAAGGTATCCACGCTCAATAACCATCAAGAGAACAAATTCATATTGCTTCCTCAGTTCAGCCAAATGGGGTACAATAGGAAAAATATGAGTCTTGGGATACCATCCGTAAGTGAGCACTATTTTCTTATCTAACGGCAAATTTAGTTCCATTCTGCTTTTATTCTTATCGCCTCTTCTCAAGGGATTACAGGGATAGGGGATTATGTATATCTTTTCTTCAGGATATACTTCCTTCCACATCCGCTTGTACCTTTCATCAAAACAGACAATAGCATCCCATTCAAATTCCCAAAAAAGAGGATTCTCAGGTAATTTTGCCTCATGTACTACATAAACGACTTTTGCCTTCTCTCTTATATTCGGGTATATCTTCAATAGCCCTTCGATAGGTATCCATTCTATTCTTTGTACAATCAAAATATCATAATCTTTTTTCAAAAAAGGCTATTGAAGTTCCATCTGCGGCATTCCATTTTGAAAATATTGCTACTTTAGTTTCTTTCATTCTCTCTCTCAGCCTCCAAGTAATTTTTCAAATAATTGAATAAATTTTTCGGCAATTCTTTCTGCTTTGTGTTCTTCCAGGAAAGCCTCTATTCTCGTGAGGTCGATTTTGTTACGGAACAGGTCAATGAGCTTGGCTTTCATGTCCTCAAAATCTCGATATTTTACAATTTCGTCTCCTTGTAGTTCCACAAAGTTTGACTCGCGAAACAGAATAGGGCAACCGGAACCCAGAACTTGGCACACTGAGCTGGACACGACTGCCTTGTACTTTTGCGAGGATTCCCTGTGGATGAGCAACGTATCCGAAGCATGCAGGTAGGTGTACAACTCATCTAAGGGGAGTGGCGTTACCTGAAGGTCTATAAAGTCGTACCTCTTTTTCGCTTCACGCAATTTACCGACATCGCTTTCTGGATTGGCGATGATCACGTATCTGAGGGGATATTCCTTAGCCACATCTTTCAGAGCAGGCAGAATAGATACGATGTCTTTTGGTCTGAAGCCAAAGGAGAATACGATCTTTTTGTTCAGCGGAAGCCCCAGCTTCTCTCTTGCTTTCCCCTTATCACCAGGCTCGAGTGGATGGTAGGGATAGGGAATCATGTGAATTTTTTCAGCAAGGAAAGATTTCACCAGGTAGTCTTTGTATCTCTGGTCAAAACAGACAATAGCATCCCAGTCAAATTTGTAGAAGAGAGGGTTTTCCGGAGCTTTGCCCTCGTGGACAACCTGAACGGTAATAGCTCTTTCTTTAATTTTAGGAAAGACCTCGAGTAACCTTTCAACAGGTAATCTCTCTACATTTTGAGCAATAAAGACATCGTATTCTTCATTCAAGAGTGGAGAGGGATCAAAGTAGGTAGCCCGGGTGACCGGTATGACTTCATCAACGCTGAAGTGCCTGATTACAAAATTCTCGTCTTTTTGGAGGGTAGGCTTGGCATCAGGGTGTTTTTTGGCGGAAAATATCCTGAGCTGGTGACCCAATTTCACCCAAGCCCTTCCTACCAATTCCGCATGAATGGAAGGCCCGTTGGCGGCATTCCAAAGACACATCATTCCTATCTTCATCATTGGCTCCCCTTACAGTTTCTTAGGCATTTCGCCTGACGTTCCCGGGCTCTGCGAAGTGCGAAGCATTTGGGCGAACGAAGTGAGCCGCAAAACCCGTGATAATAATTAAAAGGCACTTGCGTTTAAATTATGGTAATTATGCAATATAGATCAAATTTTGTCAAGTTCAGAAATCAATTAGAAAAGGAGGTGATAGAGTTTTATTGTGGTATTGGCTTACATGCTAAATCTATGTTTGTCTGCATTATGAATGCCCCAGGAGAAATCGTTTTCCATAGAAACATGCCAAACGGATTCTCTACCTTTCCATGCGGATCCGAAGGGACATGCAGATTATAGGACCATACCGGCAAGTGTTGTCTTGAGGTTGTTTTGGGGACGCTGCTTGACTCTGACATCTTCCATGAAATCTGACAATCTGCCTGAACTGTTCTGCAATGTCAAGTGATAATGACTATCCATTACACAATGAGCCAATAATCTTATCTTAAGATTCCTTGATTTATCATATAAAATATTGAGGAAATATTGTTTTGCCGTATTATCCGGAAATATATTCTTCCCTTCTATCCTTCTGTTCATCACATGGTGATATGCACCCTTATAAGTTACTCTCGCTATCCTCATATCCTTACTTTACATCCAGGTATCATAGAGTCACAGAGTCAAGCAGCGTCCCCAAACAGG
>JAUXAN010000025.1 GCA_030619885.1 bacterium | reverse complement strand
TCGGATACGTTAAAAGACGATTTACTTAGCCATCAGACGAAACGGGCCCCGTTAGAAAACAAGCACTTCTAACGGGGCGGGCATTGTAGCCTTAACCATACTACGTTACCAGAAGATAAAAACGGGCATCGTAACCGATTATCATAACCGAGTGACTGTAAATGAATTATAAACTTTACATCTCCGTGTCTATCCGTCCATACGGTCATCCGACCCGTAGGGGGATCCAGGGATAGTGCTCCGTGTTTTCACTTGACAATGGGAGAATGTTTTGTAAGTTGAATGGAATGAAATTATTTCTAATTGCAGTTTTTAGTCTGGGCGGAATAGGTTTTCTTTTAGGACTGGGGCTTTCAGTTGCATACTTAAAACTTGCAGTAAAAGTAGATAAAAAGATCAAAGACATACTGGAAATCTTGCCCGGTGTGAATTGCGGCGCCTGCGGTTTTGCAGGATGTGAAGCATACGCTGAAAAATTGGTAAAGGAAGAGGTTGAAACAAATCTGTGTGCACCAGGAGGAGAAGAAGTTGTTCTACAGATAGCAGAGATTCTGGGCGTAGAGGCGGAAATAACAGAACAAAAGATAGCGGCAGTTAAATGCAGAGGTGGCAATAAGGAATGTATAGATAGATTCGTCTACGATGGAATCTACGATTGCAAAGCCGCTGATATGGTTCATAGAGGGCATAAGGGTTGTGTCTACAGTTGTCTTGGGTACTCAACCTGTGTAGCTGTCTGTCCTTTCAATGCGATAAGTATGGATAATAATGGACTGCCCGTAATAGATGAGGAAAAATGCACAGGATGCGGTAAATGCGTGAAGGAATGTCCAAAAGGTATATTGGAACTGATACCAAAATCGCAAAAGGTGTATGTTGCATGTTCTTCCCTTGACAAAGGGAAAGTAGTGAGAAAAATCTGTAAAGTAGGGTGTATTGGGTGCAAGGTTTGTGAGAAGAGCTGTCCGGTAAATGCTATCTGTATGGAGAATGATATTGCTAAAATTGATTACTCAAAATGCACCTCATGTGGAATATGTGTCTACCGTTGCCCTACTTCATCTATAGTTGATAAAATTAAAGCAAGACCTTATGCTCTTATCGGAACTAAATGCACAGGTTGTGAAAAATGTAAAGAGGTCTGTCAGTTTAAAGCAATTGAAGGCGCCAAGGGAGAAAAGCATAAGGTAATAAAGGAAAAATGCATAGGCTGCGGACTCTGTTTTGAGGTATGTGAACCAAAGGCGATAACAATAGCAGGAGCGCTTGGACACAGGGAAAAAGCAGCGTGAGAGGAAGTTACACTTCTCAGAACACCTTGAGGAGCTGAGAAGGAGAATAATATACTGCCTCATATCCATTTTAATATTATCAGTCTTCTCTTTTGTCTTTTCCTCAAAGATCATAAAAATTCTTTCTCATCCCATAGAATCACTCTATTTTTTTACACCCACAGAGGCATTCTTTGTGAAAGTGAAGGTCAGTATTGTATGCGGATTCGTTCTATCACTTCCAGTCATAATCTATCATATATGGAGTTTTATAATCCCAGCACTCATCCCTAAAGAGAAAAAATATGCAGCACCATTGGTAGTATCTTCGTCTATTTTATTTTTAGTTGGTGCATCTTTTTCTTACTTTATAATAATTCCCATAGGTCTGAAGGTACTCCTTTCTTTTGGTGGAGCAGAACTTGTGCCACTGATAGGCGTCAGCAAATATTTAAATTTTATTCTATGGCTTCTGGTATCCTTCGGGATAGTTTTCGAACTTCCCGTAGTGATATTCTTTTTAACCAAACTCGGTGTAGTAGAGACAGAAACTTTAAAAGCAAAGCGGAAGCATGCCATACTTTTAATATTCATATTAGCGGGGGTTTTAACCCCCACCGTAGATTTTGTGACACAGATTCTGATGGGGATACCGTTAATTTTACTATATGAGATAAGTATACTTGTCTCTCGTTTATCTAAAAAATGAGAATTTATACAAAAGCATACTCGCCTTTATTACCATTGGTTCCTGAAATCAAGGAACTTTTGGCTCAGCACAGATTTAATGACTTGAAAAAAATATTTGTCGACTTCGAGCCTGCCGACATTGCGGAGCCATTGAGTAAACTCGACTTGAAAGAAAAAGCGACACTTTTCTCCTTATGGGATATAGATTTTGCTACCGATGTCTTTGAATTGATGGAGATTGAAGATCAGATTGCACTCCTCAATGCAGTTGACAAATCAACGCGTATAGAAATTCTTGATGAACTTTCACCAGATGACAGGGTTGATCTGTTTGAGGTATTACCTGAAGAGATGGTTTCCAGATTTCTATCTATTATGGACAAAAAGGAAGCGAAGGAGACAGAGGAACTTCTGAAATACGAGAGCGATAGTGCTGGTGGAAGAATGACTCCTGAGTTTGCATGGGTGAGGGATGGGGTGACCGTTGGGCAGACATTGAAGACCCTGCGTAAGACTGCAAAAAGTCTGGAGACAGTCTATTATATTTATGTGCTCGATAAATATGATAGACTCTCGGGTGTGGTCACTTTAAAACAACTGGTTCTTGCAGACCCGAGAACACGCATTAAAAAGATTATGCATAGAAATCCTGTGACCGTCCCAGTAGATATGGATCAGGAACAGGTAGCAAAAGAGATTTCCAGGTATGATTTTATTGCCCTGCCTGTAGTAGATTATATTGGGCGAATAAAGGGTATCATAACCTTTGATGACCTTATGGATGTAATAAAAGAAGAAGATACGGAAGATATGTACAAATTAGGAGCAGCGGGAAAACCCCCGGATGACTACCTTGCGTCGAATCCTTTATCTATTGTTAAACACCGTATGATATGGCTGTTTGTTTTGATTATGCTTGGGTTTGTAACCGGGACCGTAATGGAACTATATTCTGGAGTCCTTGCAAAGTTTATCGCCCTCTCCGTTTTCATTCCGCTTCTCATGGAAGTCGGTGGAAATGCAGGGACACAGGCTACAACAGTTGTGGTGAGGGGATTGGCAACTGGAGAGGTCAAATTGAAGGATATTTGGAAGGTAGTAAAAAAGGAGTTCGCTATCGGCATAACTCTTGGAATAGGGCTCGGGGCTCTTTCTCTAATGAGGGCAGTTTTCTTTCAGAAAGAACCTCTCTTCTGGGCGACGGTAGGATTGACTACCATCGCTACTGTGGTTGTTTCCACAACGATAGGTTCTGTGTTGCCGCTTTTATGTGAAAAACTGGGTTTCGACCCTGCTGTTATGTCAGGACCTTTGATTACGACAATCGTCGATATAACATCTCTTGTAATCTACTTCGAAATAGCTTCCCATCTACTTATTTAAATTGGGTGGCAGCCTTTCAGATTTCACATGATGTGAACCAGATCGAGCAGTGGTTCAGAAGTAAACGGCACCGATGCCCTTCCTTTTCGCCTTCGCAAGCAATCGGGGAGTGGGATTGGCAAGAGCGGAATGACCGAAGAGTCCGAGAAATTCGAAATCGGAGATATGATTGGCGTAAGCATACGAAGCAGAAAGATCGTAAGGATTACGACCATAATAGGTTCGTACAATCTCAGCTTTCGTCCTGCCGTAGGGGTAGATTCCACAAATATCCCCGGTATATCGCCCGCCCAAGACCTTTAAAGTTGAGCCGTGGGTATGGTCGGCTTCGAGATATTCCTGAAAACATCTAAGTAGCACGTCCAGGGTTCCAGACAAGAGGACAATTTCCAAACCACAGGCTCTATGCTCCTCGATCTTCCGGCAGGCAATGTCCGAAATCTTAGAAACAATCTCCTTCCGAAAGCACTCCTTAGCCAACTTCTCGATACGGTGGATGCTCTTCCCCTTTAGATAGAACTTATTCCCTTTGCTGGCCATTACCGAATTACGAGGTAATGTCACCAGGAAGTGTTTCACAAAATGGGCTCCGTTGAACATGTTCAATTCTCCTTTAGCCAACAGATAATGGACAAAGATCCTCTCGGCTAAACTGTCTCTCAGTACCGTCCCGTCGATGTCAAAAACAGCAATGGCTTTGTTCATAGAGTCCTATGTCTCTTTGCGGATGAACTTGGGATAGCGTTTTTCGAGCAGGTACAAGCGGCCATCCCACAATACCGGCACTCCTCTGATCAGGCACATAGCCAACACCACGTAGACGATAACCTGCCCGATGAGATCGAGACTAAACAGCACGTCTGAAGGGAGAATGAAAGAGAACCGGGCCATTGCCCCTCTCAGGGCGATCAAACCACCCAGATAGCAGAAGATGATGGCTTTACTCACACCGTAGACGCCGCGGCTGAAGCGGGAACTAACCAAAAAACGAGTGAACCCGGACCGCATCATCGTCCGCTCACCGAAGGCGGTTTTTCCATCAGCAAAGGCAATGCTGCGTAGTGAGTCCGTCAAAAAGCCACGGGCAATCACGATGATGGGTACCCAGAAGGAGATCATCCCAACGACTGCAAAATAGATCCAGTACACGTTCTCCACAATGCGGTCCCCGGTAATATCTAAGAGCGCTCCGAAATCAGAGGCGATGCGGAGTTTTCTGGCCACGTATCCGTCCAGAGCGTCCATGTAAATAATGAGGATGGTCAGAAGGAAGGCGAGGAACTGTCCGTAAAAACCAGCCCCAAAGAGCAGGATGGCAACAAAAACCAGTCCTATTCTCGACAGTGTGATGACATTAGCAGTCATAATGAACCCTCCTTTAAATTTCTCCTTTTCTGAATTTCTGCCAGATTTTTCTCACTTTACTACTTTGCATTTTGTATATGAACCTATTCGCCTCTTGCAGCCATTCGAGCCTTAACTTGGGCGAAAGTTTGAGGTATCTACAAATTTCTTCGCTACTACAAAAATGATAAATACCACCAGATTCTTTTTTCTTTTTCATCCCTTCAATATCTTTTTTAGTTTTCTCAAAGATTCAACATCAGTTCTATCCTGTTTTCTTCTCCCTCGTTTTTTCATTTCAATGAGGTCTTCTATACATACAGTTGGAATCTCCAAAGATGCAGCCCTGATGACTTTTCTTCTCTTATATGCCTCGTCAAAATTGAGTGGGTTTTCTGTAAACATATCCAGTTCTTGATACGGCTTTTTTATATTGTATAAAGTGAACATCACCATATTCTTTTTCTTTTTCCATAATTTTCTTCTGTTGATATCGAGAAAATCATTTATTTTTACTGGAGCTTTTGGTTTATAACCCAAACCCTTTAGAATTTTGAGTAACTTGAGTAAATTTTTCTCTTCCATATCCACCATCAAATCTAAATCAGCCGTCATTCTTGGTATTCCATGAAGGTTCAGAGCAATACCTCCGCAGACAAGATAACGAATTCTCTCTTTGTTAAATTCATAGAATATATCTTCGTAGTACATAAGAGGTCATATGGCAAGTCCGAGAAATCCTATAAATCCTAAAAATGCGAGTGCCATTAGACTTGCGGTTATGAACGTTATCGGATTCCCACGAAAGGAGACTGGTATCGGAGCGAGTTCAATCCTCTCCCTTATGGCAGCCATCAATAGGATAACAAGGATGAAACCAAAGGCAGTTCCAACAGAGAAGATAGTAGCCTGGATTATATTATGTTCATAGTCTATGTTCAAGAAAGAGACAGCAAGTATGGCACAGTTTGTGGTTATTAAAGGCAGGTAGATGCCAAGCGCGGTATAGAGATGGGGAAAGTTCTTACGAAGAAACATCTCAACGAATTGAACCAAAGATGCTATTACCAATATGAAGGTTGCTGTACGGAGAAATACAAGTCCAAAAGGGGTAAGGATGAAGTGGTATATAACCCACGATATCCACGATGAGAGTAGCATAACAAACAGAACCGCACTGCCCATTCCTAAAGCAGTGTCGAGTTTTCCCGATACCCCGAAGAATGGGCATAGCCCGATGAACCTCATCAGTATTATGTTATTTACTATGAATGCCGCTAAAAAAATTAAAAATAGATTCTGTTCCATAATCTACTTTTTAACCCACTTATTCATTCCTGCCATTAAAAAGGCGATCACCAAGAATGCACCTGGTGGAAGTATCATTAAAAGCACAGAATTTTCACGGAAACTCTCTCCAATGATTGTTTTACCTAATATAGTGCCGCTTCCGAGGGCTTCCCTTATTGCCCCCATCGCTACAACTGCAAGTGTGAACCCTATCCCTATACCGAGCCCATCTAAAATCGAAGCGGATACGGAATGTCTGGAAGCAAAGGCTTCCGCCCTCGCAAGGATTATACAGTTCACAACTATGAGCGGCACGAACACGCCCAACACTTTATACAGCTCAGGGAAATACGCCTGCATAGTATAATCGTTTATCGTCACGAAGGTGGAGATCACTATTATGAATATAGGGATGCGTAATTGCGAGGGGACCCAATTCTTTATCAGAGATATGACGATATTTGAGCAAGTGAGCACGAATATGACCGCCACACCCATACCAGCAGCATCCCTTACCGTGCCAGATACTGCGAGGACAGGACATAGACCGAGCATTAAAACCAAAACAGGATTTTCTTTGATTATACCATTTATAAAGTGCTTCATTTCAAATACCTTTCAAGACCATCTGCAACACCTCTCACCACAGCCCTCGATGATATGGTCGCTGCAGTGATGGCATCAAGTGTCCCCCCGTCTTTTTTAAGCAGTAAATCTTCTTTCTTCTTCTCAACAAACTGGTCTGTGAACCACTTTTCTCTCACCTTTAGTCCAAGCCCTGGGGTCTCTTTCAACCCTTCTGATGGTGATGCTATTATTATACCTGTTATCTTTCCGTCCAATTTCACACCGACTAAGGTTTCAATCGGTCCACCATATCCGCGCGGATAGGCTTTAAATGCTATACCTATTAAACTGTCGCTCTCATCGAAAGCATGCCAGAGTGTATCCTCCTTAATGGTTTCAAATCTCACAGCATTTTTAAAGACAGATCTTAGATTCGACTTCAGTTTTTTGCGCTTCATCTCCTCTATCACAGGCTGGGTTTTGTTGTACACGAGTGCAAGTGCGCCAGCAGATATTACGCATATAATCAAAAGTTTAATCGCAAGTTTGAATGCATTCTTCATCTTTTAACCCAACCTCTCTTTTTCTTTTGTATTTTCCTCTGTGGTTGCTTTTTTCTTAACAACTCCAAATTTTTTAGGTTTTGTATATATATCAATTAAAGGCGTAGCACAGTTCATCAAAAGTATTGAGTATGATACGCCTTCAGGATAACCACCCCATAGCCTTATGAGGACTGTTATTGCACCGCAACCAATTCCAAATATCCATCTCCCCTTTGGCGTCACCGGAGAGGTGACCATATCGGTAGCCATAAAGAATGCACCAAGAACCAATCCGCCCGATAGAATATGGAATAGAGAATTTATACCTGTAGGTATGAAGAGCGTTAGAATGAATACTGTCCCTATGTAAGAGAGTGGGATTTTCCAATCTATATACTTCTTCACGAGTAGGAAGACAGCACCTATGAGTAAAAATAGAGCCGATGTCTCTCCTATGCACCCACCCACACTTCCGAAGAAGAGATTCGACAGAGAGGTCTTGCTCCCGAGTTGAAAGAGTGCCTGCTTTGCGGTAGCGATAGATTGTGCACTCGAGAGTGGGTCTGCAAGGATCCCCTTTGCCTCTTTTAGAACTGTGAGCGGCGTTGCGGATGTGATAGCATCTATACCAGAGAGTGTTCCGTGTGTTGGAATTTCCCATGCATGCGTCATAATTTTGGGCCATGACGCCATAAGAAATGCACGACCTGCGAGTGCAGGATTTATGAAATTATATCCCAGCCCGCCAAAGAGTTGCTTTGCTATGACCACTGCAAAGATAGAACCAACGATTGGAAGCCAGAATGGAGAGTCTGGTGGTAAATTGAATGCCAGAAGAATTCCTGTTATGACTGCACTCCCATCCGTTATAGTGATCTTTCTCTTGAATAGATACTGACATAATGTCTCCGAACCGACTGCTGCACCAATACTCAGCAGAACAATCGTCAATACCTTCATTCTGAATATATAAATGGAAAAGAAGAGAGCAGGAAGGAGCGCCACTACCACACTGTACATTATACGTCTTATAGAAATATCTTCCCTTATATGTGGCGAAATTGAAACTGTTAATTTCTCTTCCATAGTTACATCTTACTCATAATCTCATTCTTTGCAAACTTAACCAAGTGAGCGATATTTCTTTTTGCAGGACAGACAAAAGAACAAGAGCCGCATTCTTTGCAATCCATAATGTCCAACTCCTCACACTTGTCGAAGTTGTGATGCTCCGCATAATTTGCTATCTCGCAAGGTAAAAGTCTCATAGGACAGACATCAACGCATCTTGAACACCTTATACATGGCTGTTCTTCTTCTATTGAAACCTCATCTTCTGTCTGGACTATTATTCCCGATGTAGCTTTTAATATCGGCACTTCATCGGTATACTGTGCGATTCCCATCAAGGGTCCGCCCATAATGATTTTCCCCACTCCGTCAGCATACCCACCACAATTATCTATCACATTCTTCAAAATAGTTCCAATTCGTACCTTCACATTCTGTGGTTCTTTTATGCCTGAGCCGGAGATGGTCAAAGACCTTTCGAGTAGAGGTATATCTCGATGCACAGCATCATATATGGCACAGACCGTCCCTACATTCTGCACAACCACACCCACATCCATTGGAAGACCACCTGATGGGACCTCTCTTTTTAAACACGCTTTTATAATCTGGCGCTCTTCCCCCTGTGGATATTTCACTTTCAATGTGAAAACTTCTATACGCTCATCTTTTATAAGATTTTTAAATTTTTCTATAGCATCCTTTTTATTTGACTCTATTGCTATTATACACCGGTCGCACTCCAAAACCTTCATAATAATTTTTGCACCCTTAATTATATCTTCTGTCCGTTCAAGCATCGTCCTGTGGTCAACGGTAAGGTAGGGTTCACATTCGGCTCCGTTCAGTATCAAGGTATCTATAGGTTTCTCTTTAGGAGGTGAGAGTTTAACATGTGTAGGAAAGGCAGCACCGCCAAGACCGACTATCCCTCCATTTTTTATAATCTCGACTATCTCAGACCTGGCAAGTTTTGTATAATCATGTTTTTTTCTTTTTATCCATTTGTCTTTCCCGTCGCTTTCTATAACGATTGAAAGGGCATCTCTACCTAATACGGGGTGTGGATAGTGTGCAATCTCTTTAACTTCACCAGATATGCTCGAATGCTGTGGCACTGATACGAAACCCTCCGCTTCGGCAATCTTCTGTCCTGTCTTCACCTTATCGCCTAATTTCACTATAGGGGTTGATGGTTTACCTGTATGTTGACTTACAGGTATCACTACCCTCTCAGGAAGCGGAAGAGGTTTTATCTTTTTTTTATCCGTGGCTTTATTCGTCTGTAGGTGGATGCCACCTTTAAATGTTTTATATAACACTTTGTGAATAGTAAGAATTCAAGAAATCTTGTCAAGGCAAAATAACCACGAATTTCATTCACCCCGTTAGATGCTTGTTATCTAACGGGGCAGGTTACACGAACCCGAAAATTATTGACTTTTCATCAAGGATGAGATTGTCACGCCTCCGGCGGAGGCTCGTCCCGTTAGATAGCATACTATTAGACAGTAAACATCTAACGGGGCTCGCAATGACGGAAGAAAATTTCCTATCAGCGGAAATCTACGTCCTAAAATATTAGAGTAAATTTTCTCTAACGAATTCTACTCCATTTTTGAATATCTGTAGTCCATCGCCTTCTTTCTTTAGCCCTTCCCTTGTCCATCGGGGATGTTGGGTAGGGTCTATGTGGCGTTCAGGGTGGGGCATCAATCCAAATATTCTTCCATTAGGGTCGCATATTCCTGCTATGTTGTAGATCGAACCGTTTGGATTATATGGGTAACCACAAGGGTTACTATTTTCGTCTACATATCGAAATACTACTAAATTCTTCTCTACTAAACTATTCAGTGTCTGTTCATCTTTTGGAACAAATTTGCCTTCCGCATGGGCGACTGGCATATATACGATACTGTCTATACCCTTTGTAAAACAACACTTCCCATTACTGGTCTCTTTTAGATATACCCATCTATCCTCGAATTTGCCTGAATCGTTATCTGTTAGAGTCACTCCTCCATTCTTCCGAGGCAGAAGCCCTGATTTCACAAGTACCTGAAATCCATTGCAGATACCAATTGCCAATTTCCCTGATGCTATGAATTCGTCTATCTGATTTTTAAGGGTAAATTTTATTTCATTTGCTAAAATTTTTCCTGCTGCAATATCATCGCCGTAAGTGAATCCACCCGGTAAGGCGAGAATGTGATAGAAATTTAAATTTTTCTCTTTGCGTCTTAACTCGTTTATATGCACCAATTCAACCTCTGCACCACAAACTCTAAATGCGTGCGCAGTCTCATAGTCACAATTCACACCTGCTGTTCTAAGAACTATGACCCTTACTTCACTCATTTTGACTCTTTTTTTAACTTTTTTTTCTGTTTGACTGTGACATCGAGGATATGAGAGCCTGAGATACTGTATTCCGTCTCAATACGCTTTCTAAAAATAGAACACATCTGTGTAGTATTTATTCTGCCTGTAAGGCGGGTGGATTTAAGGATCTTCTGGAAAGAAGGAGGCAAAGAGGGCAGGTCATATCCGTCTATACTTATTCCTTCCCCCTTTGCTATAATCTCTATGCCAATTTCATTATTAGCACCCTGGTCCTGAAGTATCTCAAGAAGGTGCTCAAAATTCCTCGGTTTAAACCTATGTGGGAAATGTTTCTGTTCCAATAGAGTGAGAGAATCACCTGAACTGATTATTATCTTCAGTTGATCGTATTTAATGCCCTCAGGTATTTTCCATGATATAGATTTTTCATCGAGTTCGTTACGATCGGATTTCAGGAATAATTTTATATTGATGGTGTCACCCGGGTTAAATCTATCCTTGTTCAATTTCACATTCTCGATAGATGCGGTTGCCTTTTCTTCTGTTGCAGAAAGCCTCAATATCACTTTTTCAATATTTGCTTCTTTGAATTCATTGTTTAAAAGGCGAGAAATTGGTCTTACGATACTGTTTTGCGTTTGAAATAGAGCCACATCGGATGAGAAGAAATTTTTGAGGTGTAAACTCTTTTCACCTTTTATGAATACTGTCAAATCAGAGACGATAGTGAAGTCACCATACAATTTCAATAAGGAATATATGGCACTACCCGTAGCATATCCAATTAACGAACTTGTTAAAAATTTATTTTTAGCAACTTTATAGTCATACTCCCTTTCGTTTATTTTGAGGCTGAAAGGAATCAACTCAGGAAGTGCATCCAACTCTCCACTTATGCCTGTAAATCTATCTGCTTCGACCTTGCCCACCACATCCATAACTGAACTCATCTTAAAGGAGGAGTAACTGCTTGGGATGACTGAATGGGTGTAGACGGTAGTTAAGGGAAGGTTTACCTTTCCCTGATGTAAAAAGCGGTGTCCAAATGCGAGCATCTTTTTGCCTTCTATGTAAGTGAGGGTGCCGATTGCAAATATACTCGCATCCCCTGTAATGAGTCCAACTCCCACAGCAGAACCTGGCTGTAAATCCACAGAAATTGAATCATTTTTTGTAACACTCCCGCCACTCACAGGAAGGAAACCAAACTTCTCAAAGTCAGCAGCGATTGTATTAAAAACTTCCTCTTCAAAACCCGAGATCATAAGGGGTGTTTCAATAAACTTCAAAGGTCTGTTCCTATAATTCATCGGTTTTTCCGTACCTTCTTCTTCAATAATATCCAACATTTCAGATATAGGTGTTATCCCTGCCATCGGTTCTTTCTGAAAGGAACCAAATCTGTAGGAGATAGCGCCAATGAGTTTGCCATTTATATATACAGGACTTCCACTCATGCCAGATATGACACCGGTCTTCTTTAGAGGTCCACCACTCAATTTAGCAAGTATTATATCTCTTTTGGGGAAATAATTTTCCATCACCCCCAATATCTCGACATCGAACTCACTCACTTCTGTGCCGATGAAAACAGTTTTTCCCTTTCCTTTCATTCCGGGTTTTATCTCGCTCACAGGCATGAATTCCACCGGGTACAGAGTTGAGGAGAGAAGCAAAGTAAGAACGAATATTCTTTTCACCTTTTTATTTTAACTTTTTCAAAGGAATATGTCAAGAAGAAAAGAAACCACCCATACGGGCCGTACGGCAGATGAACACAGAGAAAACTGTAGGGAACCCGTATCCAGGATCCGTATGGACGGGTTCCCTACAACGTGAAATAACAAGTATTTTCTATCAGAATGAAACGAAGAGCCCGCCGTATACAGAAGAAAAAGATTCGGGTTCCTCATAGTCGCCTTTACTCGAGAGTATATATTTGACATTCACATCAACCCCTACCGGCATAACCGGTGGTTTGATTTTTATACCAGCCAGTATGTGAAACCCAGATTTGGTTCCCCTCTTAATCAACTCCTCTGTATCCATCACTGCCTCCGCGGTTTTTAATTTTTCTAAAATCAAATCTTCACAGAGAACAGGGGTTATGAACTGCAAATCACCGCCCAATCCGCCGTAGACACTGAATACTTTGACAGCAGGTGGGAAAGAGAGGAATGTTCTCTTCACAGTAAAGTTCACATTTATTCTTGCAAAGGATACGTCTCCATTGTCAGAGTAAATCGGTGTCACATACCTCCAGTGGTATTCCTTCCATGCAAAGTCTGCCCCAACTTCGAGGTCAATGACCGGGAGTAAATCGAGACTGACCTTTCCACCTATGAGCATGGGATTAGAAATTTCATCACGTTTAAATGTAACCATCTCCTGACTTTCAAGTTCGAAAGATTTCTCATAAGACTCAATCGTCACCATATCCATCCCACCGTGAGCGCCTATGGTAATGAGTGAAGATTCTGATTTTGCAAAAAAAGTAAGCATAACTGTGAGTAAAATTAGATATTTTTTCATTCTAACCTCCCTTTTACTGGATCCTGGATGCTTGATTCTGGATTCTGGCTTGGTTTTCACTAACTACTAAATACTAATTATTGTTTTTTCCACCTCCTTTTAAAAAAATTTTGAAAGTAATCCTGCGACTTTTTCTAAGAAGTTTTTATCTTCTTCTGTGAATGCATCCAATGTGTCTGAATCTATATCAATCTCACCCACAACTTTGCCACCTTTCTTTATAGGAACAACGATTTCAGATTTTGTAGATAGAAAGCATGCAAGGTATCTTGAATCAGAAGAAACATCGGAAATCACCTCTGTTTGACCTGAAACGGCTGCTGCACCGCAGATTCCCTTTCCTGCTGGAATTTTAGTGTGTTCTGTTGGTTGTTTTCCTTTCCACGCATTTAAAATGAGGTCTTTCCCTTGTATCAGGTATATGCCCACCCAGTCATAATGGGAGAATTTATCGTATAGAATTTGCACTACTTTTTCAGATATTGCATTAAAAGATTCACTGACAGAATTTTTGATTTCGGCGAGGACTTTGCTGCTATTCATCATCAAACTTTACATATTTTTAAAAACCTTGTCAAGAGTCAAGGAAAAATATATCACCGCAGAGACGCAAAGAACGTAGAGAAAAAAATATTTAAAGGTGTCGGGGACAGGCACAAACTTTTAAACTCAAACTTTTAAACCAAACTTTTAAACTGAGATTGCCAGAATGTAGGGTCTTTAAACAGGGTAATGTAGTTGTTAAAATACAAGAATTTCTTTGGACCCGCTATCCCCCAGTCGTAGGAACTCGTTCTAATCGCATAGAAAATAGGGATTATACGAAACAGAGCCACTATTGCGAAGGCAGGCAAGATATAGAGAAAGGGGTGAAGAGATTTTTTCATTCAAACTAATAATAAATATTCAAAATTCAAAAGGTCAAGGAAAATCAAACCACAAATTTTACGAATTATACGAACCCCCTACTAAATCATGGTGCGGAGTTGAGGAATCCAACAGAAATGAAAGAATACCAGATTATCAGGATACTAGGTGCCTGCCTGCCGCAGGCAGGGAGAATCCAGATATCAGAGTACCAGACTAACGGAAAAGAGTTCTATTAAACACAAGTTGAAAACTGACTCTGATATTCTGATTTCTGACCATCTCATTCTGATACTCTGGTAATCTGATTTTCTATAATGGTAAATAGTGTCAGGTCTGATTTAACATCCGTATGGACAAGTCTTTATTCTCTTTGTACTTGATTTCATAAATATTACCATCTTCAGATTTTACAAGATAGACCTTGGATCTTTTTTTAGTCCTATAGTCCTCAGCAATTTTAGTCTCAATTAACTCGACTACCCTGTGAGTTTTTCCATCTAATTCAAAAGAGATTGGTTTTTCTTCACCTTTATATCCAGAATAAAATTTCACATCCATCTGACGCTTATTAATTTTATTAAAAGTGAACTATGAAATGCAAATTTAGTTAATAGATTATCCAAATATGTGTAAATTTGGATATTATACTCTCCAAAACAGTTTCAAAGATACCCATCACAAAATTTTCTATTGAGACCGCCTTTTGATAGTTAACTTTTGGAGTAAAACTCGATGACTTTTTCATACTCGTCAAAGTATATTCTAATCTTGTTAGTATCAAAAGAGTCACCATTTCCTCATCCGTGGGTATGTATGCTATTGACACTTCTTTTTTAGGATACTTTTCTTTCGCCTTTTTAAATACTTTCAATTCAGAATCTCCTATTGCAACTATTTCATTATTTACCATAGCTATGTGCTTTCCTGGATATTTAAGAGACCATCTTTGTGAATGCTTCAGCAAAAATTCATGTGCTTCCATTTTTCTCCTCCCTTATCAGTTTTTGTTTCTCTCAATTTATTATTTCCCATAGCTCGGTTTTTTTATTTAATATATCATAAAATTACAACCTGTCAAGATGACTAAGAAAAAGGTAGTATAAAATAAATTTCAAGACTTGACCACAATTTTTGACTCAGATGACTGAAGTGAAAAACGAACAAACGAACGCCTGCCCCCTTTAACTCTCATTTACTACCGGAATTCCTGCACAACCGTTTAGAAGAAAAATAGAAACGATAAACAAGAATAGAACTTTGTATTCCATAGATATTCCTCTCAACATCTTCTTCTTCAATTTAGACATTGATTCAGTGTGCCATATTGGCTTTGGCATCTTCTACAAACTTTTCAAATTTGTCTACCATCTTTGGTATGTGATATTTTTTTACCAAGTTTTTTTCTTCTATATATCGAGGGAGAAATGTTTCAAAGTCATTGACCTTCTCATATTCTGAATCTAACTTGGCAGCAAGTATTTCAGAAATATTGATAGACGAATGCAGTGTTATTCCAAATAAGCACTCCAACTCGGTAATATCAAGTATTTGATATTCAAAATTATCGATGAACTCCGTAATGCCTTCCTTTTCTAAACTTGGTTTAAATACACGATCCCAATAAAATGGCGTGTTTGCAAACAAAATGTGTTTGAAGCTAACTATTAACGAAATTATTCTCTTACTTTTTGCGTCTTTGATTTGTGATATAGATCCATCTCCTAGAATCTTGGTAAATGACATACATTGATTTATGCCTTTTATGACATTGTCTCTTAGATTCTGTTTAAGTAATTCATCTTTTGCTACTGCACGATCCATTTCGGTAGATTTAACTTCTAATAGTATAATCTCTTTAAGAGTTACTAGAACAAAATCCGGTGCTTTTGCATTTTGTGATTTAACGAGAGGTTCTCCCTTGAAAATATTTATAAATTGTCCTTTTATCATCTCAATAAGTTCCCTAACATAATTCTCAAAGGTTCCACCAAAGAGTTCCGTAAAATCGTTATGGTAGTGAGACTTTAAAATGTCATAAATACCGTAGGCGCATCTTTTCAATATGAATCCAGGAAAAGGTGCTATATATATGCTGCTGTCATATTGTATAAAAGGTTTTTCTTCGAACGGAGATTTCCAATATAGGGCATACATAGAATTTTTAGGATCGTTTTTTTTGCAATGTTCCCTAAATATTTGTTCATTAAAGGTCATAAGTTTAACGAAAGCTTTAAATTTTTCCAGTGATAACCAAGATGCAGAGCCTTTGGGGACTACTCCAAAGTCTACAGGATTTTCTTTGGCATGAGACCACGTGATAAGACATAAACTTATGAATTCTTCAGGCGTTAAGTTAGATACTGTTTCAAATGAAGTTTTTATGTTAAACTTGCAAGGCATTTCAGTAAAGAGATATATCGTACGACCTATCTCTGTTGATAGTATTTCTTTTTGATAGACAAATTGTTGCCTACCTAACATTATAAGAAAATTTACTACATCGAACCCTTCTTGACGCAAATAAAATAACAAAGGGTCCTCCCCACTAAATACATCATGATATTTATTGCAAATTTTTGCCAGTGTATTCCATCCTTGAAAATTATCCTTATCGTAAAATTTATTGTAGTATTGAGCAGACCACTTGGCAATGTGCATCAACATATGTATAGGGGTCTGCCGTTCGAGTTGCACATTTCCTTCTACTTGTTGAATTCTTTGATGAATAATCGGTAGCATCTTCCGCCAGTCATGCTGTCGAACGGCCTTACGCATTGTGTCTAAGCTCTCTTTATGCCGCCAAATTATATTCTTAAGAGACTTTGGATTCTTTGACAATCCTAACACAGTTTGCTTCTTATCTCAAGATATTTGGGTGTTGGGGACAGGCACAAACTTTTAAACTTTTTGTTCGTCATTCGGATTTCGTCATTTACCTTCTCTATTCCTTAACCCCAATTCTCTAGTTGGGTTCCCTACTTCATCTGCGTAAATCTGCGTCCTATTAAATAAAAATCCTGTTAATCCTGTCAAATAATCCTTAGAATTATCTATTTTCCAATACAGAATTTGGAGAAGATTTTGTCAAGTATCTCATCAGGCGTGGACTCTCCTAAAACCTCCCCTAAAGCATTTAAACCTTCACGAACTTCAAAAGCCATTATTTCTTCTGGTGCTTTTTCTTTAAGCAAAGTTTGCACTCTTTTTAAACTCCATTTTGCCCTTTTGAGAATAGCTGCATGCCTCGCAGTTAAAAGAACCGTTTCATACTCCCATCTATGATGCGTCAGGATGTTCTTTATCTCATTCCTCAAAGTATCTATGCCAGTCCCACAAATGGCAGAGGTTTCTATTATCGGTAATCCGTCCAAAGATTTTTTCAAGGAAGAAAAGTTGCATTTTCTGGGAAGGTCTATCTTATTCAGCACCAGGATGGCTTTTTTCTTTTTAACCTTTTCAATTATCTTCCCATCCTCTTTTGAGATGGGTCTTGCACTGTCAATAACTATCAGAATAATATCCGCCGATTTAATAGAGTCTTTGGTTCTTTTAATCCCTTTATGTTCAATCAATCCTCGTGCTTTCCTCAAGCCTGCTGTATCTACTACCTTTGCAGGTATTCCACCGATATTTATCCACTCCTCAAGGGTATCTCTCGTCGTTCCCGGTATTGGAGTAACGATTGCCCGTTCTTCGCTCAAAAGTGCATTCAGAATACTCGACTTTCCTACATTGGTCCTTCCGACTATCGAAACCTTCGCGCCTTCTCTGAGTAACCTTCCCTCGTCTGCAGTGCGCAGAAGGTGTTCTATTCTGGAGAGGACCTTATGTAGATGTGTACCAAATTCTTTCCTGTCAACCCCCACATCCTCTGGAAAGTCAACAGATGCTTCAATGAGGGAAAGAAATTGTAAGAGCAACTCCTTTATTTCTGTGATTTGAGAAGAGAGATTCCCTTCAAGTTGTGATACCGCCAATTTCAACTCTGTATCGGTCTTTGCAAATACAACTTCCATCACTGCTTCGGCCTGGACAAGGTCTATCCTCCCGCTCAAGAATGCCCTCTTGGTAAATTCACCCGGCTCAGCTAACCTGGCACCATATCTCAATAGAATTTCGAGTATCTTCTTTGTGATTAGAACTCCGCCATGACAGTTTATTTCAACCATATCATCTCCCGTATAGGTTCTGGGTCCTTTCATTACAATCAGTAAGACATCATCAATTATTCGGTTGTCTTCAGGGTCGAATATCTTCCCGTAGATTATATTCCTATTTGAAATGGATGAAGGTTTAACTTTCCCTATGAAGATATTATCCGCAATGGAAATTGCATCTTTTCCACTCAGCCTTACTATGGATATTCCACCATATCCTACAGGGGTAGAAATGGCTGCTATAGTATCATTTAAAATCATTAACTTAGATTATGCTTTAACCACGAATGACACGAATTAACACGAATAAAAACAAAGACGAGCAGAGAAAATCTCTCTCAAAGGCGCCAAGGCGCAATGTATATTTCTTACTCTTTTTTTCCTTCGAGTTCTTTGCGTCTCTGCGTGAGGAAAGTTGCAAGGGATATTGTTGCCTTCTTTTGATTTTAAACATAAATCGTGTCCATTCGTGAAATTCGTGGTCGCTTTACGCATTACTTAGGATTAAGCTATCTTTTTCTTTCTGGGAGCAACTACGATGGTTCTAAACTCTCCGTTGCCTGTGGTATATGTAAATACATCAGGGTCATCGTTCAAAGTTGTGTGAACTATCCACCTTTCGTATGCCCTCAGGGGTTCAAATTTCACCTCTTTTCCGGTTTCTTTTACTTTGCCTGACAGTTCTCTTGAGAGTCTGACCAGCTTATTATACCTCTTCGCCCTGTAATTACCAATGTCCATATCTATTTTTACTTCAGGAAGTTTTCTCTGCAAAATTCTTCTCAATATATGTTGAAAAGCAAGGAGTGTTCCTCCATCTTTGCCTATTAAAAGTCCATTGTATTTCTTTGCTCTAACATTGACGATGTAAATTCCATCTTCATCCCTGATATCTATGCTTGCCCTTATATCCATCTTTGAAAGGACTGTTTCGACAACATTCCTTATCATACCATCTGCGTTTTTATATCCTACACCTACCCGTGCACTCTGTTCGTTCTTCCCATCGTTGAGCACTTCTATATACGCTTCATCAAATGAGATGCCAAGTTTATCCAGCGATTTTTTTATCGCTTCCTCTACGGTCTTCCCTTCCTCTTCTGTGTAGTTCATCATCTCGCTCCTTTTAGTCTTCCATTTTTGCTATGATGTAGTGCTCTGCAATCGTTAAAACATTATTTGTGAGCCAGTATAGAACCAGTCCCGATGGAAAGTTCCAGAAAATAAATAACATCATTATTGGCATTATATAACTCATCATCTTCTGTCTAGGATCTGTTGTGGTCAACCTGCTCTGTACAATCATCAATATACTCATCACGAGTGGAAGGATATGGATTTTAAACCCTCCAATTGCAAAGAGTGTGTCAGGTATGGATAGATCTTTTATCCATAGAACAAAGACAGACTTTCTTAACTCTATCATCGAACGGAGTATCGAAAAGAGTGCTATAAAAAATGGCATCTGTATCAAAAGCGGCAGACAACCACCCAAGGGATTGACCTTATGAGATTTGTATAATCCCAATACCTCTCTGTTCATTCTCTTGGGGTCGTTCTTGTATTTTTCTTTGATTTCGTTCATCTTCGGTTGCAGTTTGGAAAGTTCTCTCATCGATTTTGTCCCTTTACGGGTCAAAGGATAGAACGCAAGTTTCATTGCAGTTGAAAATATTATTATTATGGCACCCCAGTTTGTGACAAACCTATTCATATATTTCAACAATTTAAAGATTGCTTTACTAAGCCATGCAATCCACCTCCATCCAAAATCTACAATCTCCTCCAATCCTACATTTAAACTCATCAATTCATTATACTTTATTGGTCCTATATATAGGTTAAGGGTATCTGATTTTCCATTCGGCTTGAATTCAGAGCATAGAACGATTTGTTTTTCTCCTTTCTTTTCCGCTACTAATTTTTCTATCTTGTTATTCGTTGGTATGATTGATGCGATGAAATATTTGGTACGGGTCGCTGCCCATTCCCCGGGTCCTGAATGGGACACTTTCTTCTTTTTCTGAATGTCTTTAAGTCCATTTTTCAAAACTACATTGCCTTTATAAAATAGAGAAGAGAAGTATCGGAGGTCTTCCTTCTCGTTTACCTCTGTAGAGAGGAGTCCACTCTCCCATTCCAAAATATATCTATATGGTTTTGGAAATTGGAGTATGAGGGTAATCAAATAGTTTTCATCATTGAAATGAAATTTTTTAACTATCTGCTCTTCTTCTGAAAGGTTCAAAGAAAACTCGAGATAGGAGTCTTCTGATATAACTTCGAAGGCATAGTCTCGCAGGTCAATCCCATCCAATAATTTAATATTGAGCGTTTTTTCTCCATCAGGAATGAGTTCTACGAATTCTCCCCGTTTACCCTCGTACTCTTTGAGTTTGAAACTTTTCAGTTCACCGCCTATATTCGTAAAAACCGCTTTGTAAAGGGCAGTTTCAATCTCGACTTCTTTCTCTTCAATCGGTTTCTGGACGAGTTCGATCTTTTCCACAACTTCTGACAGTTTTTCCTTCGTTTTTGCGATCTCTGTGGTTGCCTTTTTAGGTGGTGGGCGACGTTTCGACATATAACTGGACCACAGGACAATTATTAAAAACATAAGAACGAATGCTATTACAGTTCTTGTCTTTTCTGGCATATCACCTCACAGGGTCATACCCTCCAGGATGGAAAGGATGACATTTACACAATCTGACAATACTCATATAGATTCCCTTTTTAAATCCATACTTACTCATCGCTTCTATCGCATACATAGAACATGTAGGATAGAACCTGCAAGTTCTTGGAAGAACTGGCGAGATGAAAAGAGAATAAAACTTAATTACGAGTATGAGAAGTTTCTCCATTTATCTTGCTAAAAAGGGTTAAGATTTCTTTTTCAAGTTCAAGAAATCCGAGTTTAGAAACATTTTTTCTGCCTATCAATATTAACTCTTTTGTTTCATTCAGATGTTCTTTATTTTTTCGATATACCTCCCTAAGAAGTCTTTTTATTCTATTTCTTAAGACTGCGCTTTTAAGCCTTTTCTGAGGTAAAAAAGCGGCTTTTTTAATTGAAGAAGGGTGAACAATTAAGGTAAGATGCGCACTTGAGTATCGGATGCCGGATTTGAAAATTCGCTCAAAATCCTTCCTGTTTCTTATGATTTCATTTTTCTTCAGCTTATAGCGATTCATACAACCAATCTCTTTCTACCCTTAGCCCTCCTTCGAGATATAATCCTCCTTCCATCAGGGGTTTTCATCCTATGTCTGAACCCATGGGTCTTTTTCCTTTTGCGTGTATGGGGCTGATAGGTTCTTTTCATAATATATATTTTACAAATAGAAAAAAAGATGTCAAGGGTATTGACTTCTTTTTTTTATTTTGTATAAGTTTTTTTATGATAGATGGAGTAAAAGTGAAGAACTTAAGGCTGATACCTGATGAACGCGGGTTTTTAGTGGAGATGTTGAGGGCAGACGATGAGATATTCTCAAAATTTGGACAGGCCTATCTTTCAGTAGTCTATCCTAATGTTATCAAAGGATGGCATTATCACAAAATCCAGACGGACTTTTTTACAGTTGTCAAAGGTATGGCAAAAGTGGTCCTCTATGACCAGAGAAAGGATTCGAAGACCTTCGGCGAGGTGAATGAGTTTTTTATGGGGGATTTGAATAGAATCCTGCTCGTTATCCCCCCTCTGGTTTTGCATGGCATGAAAGGCATAGGAACAGAACCAGCATACCTCATAAATTGCCCAACACATACCTATAACTACAAGAAACCGGATGAATATAGAGTAGACCCATACGATAAAAAAATACCTTATGACTGGAGGTTGAAAGAAGGTTAATTATGCGTTTGCTTGTAACTGGCGGTGCAGGTTTTATAGGAAGCAATTTCTGCAGAAAGATTTTGAGAGAAGAACGTGACTACAGGGTAGTTGTATTAGACCTCCTCACCTACTGCGGTAATTTAGATAATTTTACACAGAAGGAGTGGGAAAATCCAAACTTTTTGTTCGTTAAGGGCGACATAAGAGACAGAGAAAAGGTTGAGGGGCTGATGAGAACTGTGGACCAGGTAGTCCATTTTGCAGCGGAGACACATATAGACAGGTCTATACAGAATTCGGACCCTTTCGTCTCAACGGATGTAGTAGGCACGCAGGTGCTGTTAGAGGCGATAAGAAAATATCCTGTTGAGAGATTCATTCACATCTCCACGAGTGAAGTATATGGTTCTGCAGTATCCATTCCAATGAGCGAAGACCACCCTCTAAATGCTCAGAGTCCTTACGCAGCGACAAAGGTTGGAGCAGATCGGCTTGCCTACTCTTTCTATTTTACTTATCGATTGCCCATAGTTATATTGAGACCTTTTAACAACTATGGTCCCAACCAATATCCTGAGAAACTCATCCCGCTCTTTGTGACCAATGCGATGGAAAACCGACCTCTTCCTGTCTATGGAGATGGTAAGAATACAAGGGACTGGATATATGTGGAAGACTGCTGTGAGGCTGTATTAAGTGCACTGAAAGAAGATGTAAAACAAGTACAAGGAGAGGTTATAAACATCGGAACCGGTAAAGAGGTGAATGTACGAACGATAACCGACACTGTCTTGAAAAGATTGCACAAAGGGAAGAGTTTGAGAAAATTTGTAAAGGATAGGCCAGGACATGTTCAGAGGTTAATCTCAGACACAAAAAAAGCAAAAGAGATTCTGAACTTTTCTGCAAAGACAGAATTCAGCAAAGGCATTTTAAAAACGATAGATTGGTATGTGAAGAATAAAAAATGGTGGAACGATATAAAAGAAGGCAGGAAAGAATACAGGGAATTTTATGAAAGATGGTATAAAGAGAGGTAATCTTTTTATGTTGAAGAAGATATGGTATATAATTTCCATTGTAACAATCCTTTTCTGCACCAGTCTGCTCCATGCACAGATAGAGGATTATGTGTTACAATACGGTGATAGCCTTCTGATCGTTGTTACAGGAAAGACAAATTTTTCCTACGCCGATGTAATCTCACCACAGGGCACAATTCCCATCAAGATACCATGGGATTCACCTCCTGAGACATTTGGAACCGTCAGTATATTAAGAATAGTTGACCTATCAATAAAAGAGGCGAATGGATTGGTTGCAGAGGCATTTAAAAAGTATCTTATAAATATTGAGGTAAGTGTCAACATCATTCAATTTGCGGATAAGGTCTATATCAAGGGTGAAGTTGTATGGCCTGGTCCTTACGATTTTGTACTAAATAAAAAATTGAATTATTATATAATAGAGATGGCGGCTGGGCCTACATCAAAAGGGGATCTCTCGAAGGTTCATATATTAAAGAAGGATGGGCGTGTAATCAATCCAGACTCTGAGACCCGTATCGAAGGCGGCGATACCATAATAGTTCCTGCAAAGAGACAATGGCAGTGGTATGTAATACCTGCGGTCGTTGTAGGAGCCGTCGTTACTGTATTATTAATCGCAAGATAAATTATGGCAGAGGGAGATCTAAAAGATTATATAGATGTAGTTCTCAGAAGAAAAAAACTGATAATACTTCTGTGTGTAGTAGTGACATCAGCATCAGTCGTTATATCACTCATACTTCCGAAAAAGTACACTGCTACAGCCACCTTACTTCCTCCAATAGAAGAGGGTCCATTCACATCCGAAGCATTGAGGAAACTGGGAAATATATCGAGTTCATTCAGTGGAGTCATATCATCAGACCTTTATGCATCGATTTTGAGAAGTTTTTCGATAAGAAAAGAAGTCGTTGAAAGATGTGAATTGAAAACTCGATTTGAATTTGAAACTATAGAAGAGACGGTGGAAGAACTGGGCGACATATCAAAGGTAGAAGTCAGACCAGAGGGTGTGATAGTCTTATCTGTTGAGACAAAAGATCCGAACTTGTCAGCATCTATCGCAAACACATACATCGATGTGTTGGATAGGTTCAACAAAGAAGTGAGGATAACCCGAGCCAAGAAAAACAGGATGTTTATCGAAAAGAGGCTAAAGGACACAGAAGATAAACTCCACTCAGTTGAGCTATCTCTTGCAAAATTCAAAAAGAAACACAAAATAATTGCATTAACAGAAGAGATTCAAAAAGCGATAGAAGCTGCTGCTTCCTTGAAGGCGGAAATTACAGCCAAAGAAGTGGAGTTGGGGGCATTGAAAGAGTCTTCCACTGAAGAACATCCCCTGGTAGTCAGTTTGGAATCTGAACTATCCAAATTGAGAGAACAACTCAAAAAGATAGAGTTCGGTTCTTCCAAATCACAAACTTCTTCTTTCGGTGCGGGTTATTCTGTTCCGCTGAGCAAGGTTCCAGAGATTGAACTTGAACTGGAAAGACTTGCAAGGGAGGCGGAATTACAGAAGAATATATTCGAGTTACTCACAGAACAGTATGAACTGGCAAGGATTGCAGAAGTAAGGGACACCCCTACCGTTGAATTGCTCGACCCCGCGGTCCCTCCCAGAAAGAAGAGTTCGCCAAAGAGGATGGTAATAGTCGTATCCTCATTTTTTATAAGCCTTCTCGCAGGGGTTGTACTTGGTTTCTTAAAAGAATATATGGAGGGATTCAAGGAATAGATTATGCCCCTGAAAGATAAGATAGAAGAAAGAACAGCAAAGATTGGGGTAATTGGGCTGGGATATGTTGGACTTCCCCTTGCAGTTGAGTTTGCAAACTCTGGTTTTGAAGTAGTCGGTGTAGATGTAGCAAGAAAAAGGGTTGAGAATCTGAATTCGGGTTCGAGTTATATAGATGATGCCCCATCCTCCGACCTTGTCAAAGTTATTAAAAAAGGGCTTTTCAGAGCGACCACCGACTACGGAGTTGTCTCAGAACTCGATGTAATAAATATCTGTGTTCCCACACCCTTCACGAAATCAAAAGACCCCGATATATCTTACATAGTAAATTCATCGCAACAGATATCGAAATATTTGAAAAAGGAAAAACTAATTATACTGAGAAGCACTACTTTTCCTGAGACCACAGAAAAGATTGTCCTTCCTATTCTCGAAAGAAATGGACTGAAAGTAGGTAGAGATTTTTTCCTTGCCTTTGCGCCTGAGCGAATAGACCCGGGAAACAAGATATATACTACGAAGAACACACCTGTAGTCGTTGGCGGTGTTACCCCGAAATGTTCTACATTGGCATCCGCGCTTTTGAAAAAGATCGTTGACAAAGTTGTCCCCGTATCATCACCAAGAGTTGCCGAAATGACAAAACTTCTCGAGAACATATATAGAAGCGTGAATATCGCTTTAGTAAATGAACTTGCCTGTCTGTGTGAGAGGATGGGGAATGTAGATATCTGGGAAGTGATAGATGCTGCCTCGACCAAGCCCTTCGGATTTATGCCCTTTTATCCCGGTCCCGGAATAGGGGGACACTGTATATTAGTTGATCCGTATTACCTTTCGTGGAAAGCAAAAGAATATGACTTCCATACAAATTTTATAGAACTGGCTGCAGAGACGAATGAGAATATGCCATTCCATGTGATGGAGAGCTTGATAGAGGGGTTAAGTGAGAGAGGTCTCTGTGCTTCGAAGGCGAAAATTTTAATTTTAGGGGTAGCATTTAAGAAAGATGTGAGTGATACCAGAAATTCACCAGCGCTCAAGCTAATAGAACTTCTTAAAAATAGGGTTGCAAAACTCACCTACAACGATCCTTATGTGCCTGAAATATCAGTGAATGGAGTTTCATACAGATCACTCGAACTCACTGCCAATAGACTGAAGAGTGCAGACTGTGTTTTGATAGCTACTGCCCACTCAAGTTATGATTATAAGTGGATAGCAAAACATGCGAGATTTATTTTCGATACAAGAAATGCTACGAAGGATGTTAAACACCCCAGTAAAATACTAAAATTAGGGAACCCACTTTCTTAAAACATTTAATGAAAATTCCCCTCTCTTCTCCTGATATTACAGAAAAAGAGATTGAAAGTATAGTTAAAGTTTTAAGAACGCCGAATTTGAGTCTCGGGCCAAAACTCGCAGAGTTCGAAACAAAATTCGCCGAATTCATTGGAACAAAATATGCGGTTGCGGTAAGTAGCGGTACAGCAGGACTCCATCTATGCATAAAGGCATTAAAAATAGAAGAAGGGGATGGAGTAATAACTACTCCGTTCAGTTTTATCACCTCATCGAATTGCATACTCTATGAAGGTGGTAATCCTGCTTTCGTTGACATTAACAGAAAGACATTATGCATTGATGTAGACAAAATTGAGAAATTTATCGCCAAATCAACCAATCGTACAATAAAGGCTATCTTACCTGTTCATATCTTTGGTCATCCCTGCGAGATGGACAGGATTATGGAGATTGCGGACAGATATAACCTGGATGTGATAGAAGATGGTTGCGAAGCAATAGGTGCAGAATACAAAAACAGGTCCACAGGATCATGGAGAAAGGTAGGGACATTCGGGAAGTGTGGGGTATTCTCTTTTTATCCTAATAAACCAATGACCACAGGAGAAGGCGGGATGATTGTGACCGATGATGAGAAACTGGCTCAAATATGTTCAAGTCTCAGAAATCAGGGAAGGGAAGATTCAACTCACAAAAGACTTGGATATAATTATCGTATATCAGATATAAACTCTGCTCTCGGTATAGTCCAGTTAGAGAGGCTTGATGAAATCCTCGAAAAAAGGGAGAAGGTCGCAGAGTTATACAATAGAAAATTAAAAGAAGTCGGTGAAGTAGAGCTCCCTTATATCGGTTCAAATGTAAAAATGGGGTGGTTTGTGTATGTAGTTAGGCTCAAGGCAAATTTTTCAAAAGAAAAAAGGGATGAGATATTAGATAAACTTAAAGACAGAGGTATAGAATGCAGGAGTTATTTTTATCCCATTCACCTCCAGCCATTTTACATGGAAAACTTTGGATACAAGAGAGGGGATTTCCCCACTGCAGAGTATATCTCCGACAGAACGATAGCGCTTCCATTCCATAACAATTTGAAAGAAGAAGAAATTGATTATATAGTGGATAATTTACTCCATGCAATAAAAATATAAACTCAGTGATTCAGACAGTAGACACAGATTTACCCCGTTAGATAGTAAACATCTAACGGGGTTTACACAGATGAAAAGATTTGGGGACGGTTCTCGGAAGTCCTAATTTTAATATCCTCCGTGTGCTTTTCTCTGTGTTCTCCGTTTCTCCCATACGGGTCTGCGACCTGTGGTTAATTTTCTCTCTTGACAGTTTTTAAAATTTTTTTCAAGATTACTCGATGGAAAGAACGCTACTTATTGTGAAGCCCGATGGTGTGAAAAGGAAACTCATTGGTGAAGTTATAAAGAAAATTGAAGAGAACGGATTCGGTATTTTGGACATAAGGTTCATTGAACTGTCACAGAAGGACGCCGAAATTCTCTATGAAGTTCATCAAGGAAAAAGTTTTTACAATGACTTGTTAAAATTTATAACATCAGGGCCGATAGTTGCATTACTCGTTGAGAGAGAAGATGCGATTTCGAAAATGAGGGAAGTGGTGGGTACAACGAATCCTGCCATTGCAGAAAAAGGAACTATAAGGGGTGACCTTGGAGGGAATATTGAGCAAAATGTAGTTCACGCCTCTGATTCGAAAGAATCCGCCGCAAGAGAAATCCCCATATTCTTTTCCTACGGATAGTGATTTTTTGACAGGATTAACAGGATTTTTATTTAATAAGACGCAAATTTATATAGATACGGAGTCGTTAGAAGTTTAACGGCAACGAAACCCGTATCGTAAAGCGGTTAACGGTTACGGTTATGAAGAACGATCAAAAGACGAACTCCGTCACCGAAGGACGAAGTGACTATAAGTGAATTATGTCTTTAAGTCATCTGCAGTTACCAGCGGAAATCTGCGTCCTAATAAAATGTTTCTAAATGAAGATCAAAGTTAGAGTGATTCCCAATGCACCTAAAAGTGAAATAGTTAAAATTTCCCCCCATACATTTAAGGTAAAGGTTAAATCGCCGCCCACAAAAGGGAAGGCAAATAGAGAACTCGTCGAGTTAGTTGCAGAATACTTCAAGATAAAAAAATCTTCCGTAAAGATCACTTCTGGTGAGAAAACAAAAGATAAGACCATTTTAATTGAATAACCACCCTGCTAAAGATAATAAAAAAGAGCCGACAAAATATTATTGACAAAATCTATTGGATATGGTATAATTGATTCATAAAGAAGCCGAAGATTAGAGATATGAAATATGGATAAACATATTAGGTTCACTTCTTATGCTGAGGAGAAACTTGTTCGTTTAACAGAAGTTGGTGTGACAAAAGAAAAAAAACAAAAACCATTGAATACCCGGAGAAATTAACAAAGGGATACTCGAGACCATTGATAATGCTCAAAATCTTAAGGGGTTCATTGTCTGACTTTTACTCTGATGTCTCTATACAGTAATGTTGAATGTCCACCCTGCTGAGAATAGTAGAAAATTCTAAAAGTTTTCAAAAGGTATTAAATGAAGTAGCTAAGAGTTCACAGGTTCAGATTTACGGCATGGTGCCAGTAGCCAGATGCTTTTTGGGTGCATACATCCACACCAGATTGGAAAAACCCATAGTCTATATTTCAAAGAGCGATGAGGAAGCAGAAATAATCAGAGACGACTTCTCCACACTTTTAGGCTATGATACCGCCTTCCTTCCTGCATGGGACAGTTCAACTGCATCTCCAGAACCGAAACTCGTCTCCTATCGAATGGAGACACTCAATAGATTGATAAGCAGAGATTTCAAAATCCTTTCTGCTTCTGAAAATGGCTTCCTTCAAAAAGTTGTTCCGCCTCGCAAGTTCAAAAGAATAGTTTTAAAGTTAAAAATTGAAGAGAAGATAGACCATGACTATCTCATCGAGAGGCTTGTATACCTGGGGTTTGATAAAGTATATATGGTTGAAGAGGTGGGAGAATTTGCGGTGAGGGGGAGTATCGTGGATGTTTTCCCCTTTGGGTATGAAGACCCTGTCAGGATTGAATTTTTTGGTGACGAGATAGTATCGTTAAGAAATTTCGAGTTGGTCACACAGAGGTCTAAAAGAGAATTAAACGATATTTTGCTCCTCCCCTATCGTGAACTCTTCTTAACACCTGAAATCTATAATGAAGTGAAAGAGAGGATAGAAGACCCTCTATCAGATGGTGCAGAGAGAAACCTCGCCTCAATTCACCCCGACTTGACAGATCTCTCGGAGTATCTTCCAAAAGATACTATATTACTTATAGATGAAGATGTAGAGATTTCAGTGCCAGAACTTAAAACAGTTCACCTCACCTCTAATGAAGGAATTGAGATTAGAACCAGACCACATCCGAATTATAATGGGGAGATCAAACTGTTCAAGGAAGACCTCGTAAGATACAATAAGGCTGGCTACAAAACTTTTCTTTTAACCGATAGTAAAAAACAGAAAGAGAGGCTTTACGATCTGTTTTCAGAAGAATTTCCCAATCTCATTATCTCAGATTGCCCACTAAATTCAGGGTTCATATTTGGTGAAACGAAGGTCGCTCTCTTCGTTGATCATCAACTTTTCGCCCGTATCAGAAGACGGAGAGAGAAGAAATTCAAAGTCGGTGTGCCGATAGATGACATCATGGCTTTAAAAAAAGACGATATATGTGTGCATATAGATTATGGGATTGGAAGGTTCGATGGGATAAAAAAGATACCACTCTACGGAAGGGATACAGAATGTCTGCTTTTGATGTATGCAGATGGTGATAAACTGTGGGTTCCGATAGAGAATATGAAATATGTCCAGAGGTATATAGGTGCTGGTGATGTTGAACCGAAACTCACAAAATTGGGTTCGGGCAAGTGGGAACGGACAAAAAGAAAAGCAAAAAAGGCGGTGCAGGATCTAACAGAGGAACTGTTGGAGATATATGCAAAAAGAAGGGTTCTTAAAGGATATTCTTTTTCACCGGACAGTTCATGGCAGGAACAACTCGAAGCCTCCTTCCCTTATACAGAGACTGAAGACCAGATCAAGGCTATCGAAGAGATAAAAAAGGATATGGAAACAGATTTTCCAATGGATAGGTTGGTGTGTGGAGAAGTGGGGTATGGAAAGACAGAGGTTGCTGTGAGGACGGCATTCAAAGCAACCAATGACAATAAACAGGTAGCCGTATTAGTTCCAACGACTATTTTAGCGCAGCAGCACTACAATACATTTAAAGAGAGGATGAAAGATTTTCCTCTGGTTGTGAAGATGCTTTCGAGGTTTTTGACCCGCTTTGAACAGAAGGAGGTAGTTGATGGACTAAAAGAAGGGAAAGTGGATGTGGTCATTGGTACCCACCGTCTTCTTTCCAACGATGTTGCATTTAAAGACCTCGGACTTTTGATAGTCGATGAGGAACAGAGGTTCGGTGTGCGTCATAAGGAGAAGATAAAGCATATGAGAAATCTTGTGGATGTTCTTGCTATGAGTGCTACGCCAATTCCACGAACCCTTTATATGTCGCTGGTCGGGATAAGGGATATGACTGCGATCGAGACTCCACCAAAGGATAGACTCTCTGTCGTGACAGAAGTTTGTAAATGGGACGAGAAGTTGATAGTCTCTGCAACTCTACGAGAAATAGAAAGGAGTGGACAGGTTTTCTTTCTACATAACAGGGTAGAATCCATCTATTCGGTGGCAGATTATCTGCGCCGTCTATTCCCAGAATTGTCTGTGGGTATAGCGCATGGACAGTTATCAGAATCCGAACTGGAAAGTGTGATACTCGACTTCATCGATCGGAAATATGACATTTTAGTCACCACTGCTATCATAGAGTCGGGAATAGATATGCCAAATGTGAATACGATATTTGTCAACCGCGCAGATAGATTTGGGCTTGCTCAATTACACCAGTTGAGGGGGCGTGTAGGAAGGTCAGATAGGAGGGCTTACTGCTACTTTTTGATACCGATAGCCGGAAGGATAACAGAGGATGCGAAGAAGAGGCTTCGTGCGATAAAGACATTCAGCGAATTAGGTAGTGGTTTTCATCTCGCTTTGAGAGATCTGGAGATAAGGGGTTCTGGTAATCTCTTGGGGTCCAAGCAGCATGGGCACATCGTATCAGTTGGATTTGAATTGTACTCCAAATTACTGAAAGAGGCTGTGGAAAGGGTGAAAGGAAAGAAAGTCGAAAAAAAGATTGAACCAATCATCCGCCTCGATACCGAACTATACATACCCAAGGATTACATAGAGGATGAAAAGAGCAGGATAGCCATCTACAAAAAACTGAACTCGATATTGGATAAGAAGGGGCTCAAAGAACTGAAAGAGGAAATTAGAGATAGATTCGGTCATCTACCAAAGAAGGTAGGTGACCTTTTAAAGGTTGTGGAGATAAAACTATTGGCAATGGAAATTGGGGTTTCAAAGCTGTCTTTAAAAGAAAATCGTCTCCAGATCGAGTTCATTCTGGGAAAAGAACCGTCGGAAAAGAAGATCGAAAAACTGTTAAAAAAGATAAAACATCCTGTAGAATTTTTTCATAACAAAGGATTTGGGATAAGGGTTTCGGTCAGTCAACCGTCACTTGGTAGAGTAAAAAAGATTTTAACCCAGATAAGATAAACCCAGATTATGTGTTAATCTGGGAAATTCCAATACTACCAAATCCCAAAAGAACAAATCTTTATTCACCAAATACGAAAATTTTAAATTTTTGAGATTGACCCCGATTTCCTACAGAAGCAGGAAGGAACAAACTGTGATTTTACTTGACACTGGAAGATTTTACTATCTTATATGATAAATTTAAGGCAAGAAGGGGTGAAAAGGAATGAGCAGAGTCAAAAGTGAGCAAATATACGATACTCATGCCCTTCTTAAAGAAAGGGTTAAACTTCTGATTGGTGCCAGATGGGAAGACAAAGTCCAAATGCTTGCTGCTATTAAAGAACAGAACGAAATTAGAGATAAGCTGAGTAAACGACTGAAAGGTAAAGAAGGTGCAGAGATTATTAGAAAATGGCGAGATAGCAGATGAAAGTTTTAGATGCATCCGTAATTGTTAAATGGTATCGAACAGAGAAAGGCACAGATAAAGCAATTAAAATCCGAGATGGTTATAAGAATGGCAAATATAATATAGCTGTTCCTGACCTTGTCTTTTTGGAATTGGCAAATGCAATTAGATATATGGAAGGTAGCACTGTTCAAGATGTTCATAATGTCCTTGATAATTTTATAAAACTTGGGATTAATATTATAGTTCCAACCATCGATTTAATCAAGGATGCAAGTTCTTTAGCGCACGAGTATGACATAACAACCTACGATGATGCTATTTATCTATCCCTTGCTCAGAATTTAGATTTTGAATTTATAACTGCTGATAATAGATTGTTCAAGAAAGTAAAAAGCCTATTTTTTGTTAATCTACTTACTAAATTTGTATAATGTAATAGACCCGATTTTTAAAAATATGGTACCAGTCTTGAAATTCCATGACCCCCGTGATTCTTACGTCAGTGTTTCGTACCCCGTAGCCTGAATTTCTCATTTCTCGATGACCCCATTTCTCGACCACAATAAGATTGCTTTCCTTCGCTTTCGCTCAGAGCCTGCCCTGAGCCTGACGAAGGGACAGGCTCTGCTACGCTCCTCGCAATGACATCATCGCACAGTCTCTGTAGGAAATTTTCCTTGACTTTTAGAGAAATATATGTGTAGTAAAAAGTGGTGTTGAGTCGTAGACCCGTATGGGAAGTATCTTAAATTGTTTGCGGAATGCTATGCAAAGGAGGTTTTATGAAGAAAATTTACAGGTCAAAAAGGGATAAAATAATAGGAGGTGTTTGCGGCGGCATTGGTGAATATTTCGACATAGACCCACTACTGGTAAGACTTTTGTGGATTGCGTTCATCTTTGCAGGTGGGGCTGGTGTGCTCGCATATATCATCGCATGGATAATCATACCATTAAACCCTAAGAATCAGGATGTTGAGGCGAAAGAGGTTGATGATAAAAACAAAATGATAGGCGGCGTAATCCTTATAATATTCGGGGTTATATTCATATTCGTAAACTTCGGGGCATTCACCTTTGCGATAGTGTGGAAATCATGGCCGCTCATCCTCATCGCTTTAGGACTGATTCTTTTAGGAAAAAGTCTGAGAAAGTAAGAAACTTGTTCTTTTTTTTCCCCTGTGCTTTACTCTGCGATCTCTTCGCCCTCTGCGGTTTCTTTTTGTCTTGACATTTTTTAAAAGTTTTCAAGAATGCCCTTGTGAAGAACAGAATTTTTGTTTTTTCAGTTCTTCTCTTTCTCACCACTTTTCTTTCTGCACAGGAGGATGAGAGTAGTATAGAAAAATTCGATGGTGGAGATGTGAAAATTGGTATACGCCTCTCCACCGACCTCATTATGGGCCCAACATCCTGTGCTAATACAATAGGACATTCTATAAGTTCGCTCTATTCCAATGCCGCTTCTACCTATTGGAATCCTGCAGGATTGGGTTTTTTGAAAGATAAAGCCGAGTTTACAATCGACTGGGGTGTAAGTATTCCCATAGACCTTAAAAGATTTGGCCTGGATTTGCAAGAAGAGATAAATTCTGGCGTTGATGACCTACTCGAGGACGATCCAGATGCGGAAAAGATTTACCCCAAAATTCATGAAGATCTGGACATCTCAGGCGGTATAAAATATGTAGGGCTTGCCTTCCCCATAGGTAAAGGGTTTGGGATAGGATTTTCAAGTTCCCGCCTTTTGGATTTTGGAGTGGATTTTTTAAACAGTGGATTTGAAGGGAAGGTCAAAGTTGGAGAAGAACCTCTGGACTACAATTTCTATTACTCGATGGAGACGAATTTGAAATGTAATGTAAATGCTAACCTCACTACCTTCGGTATAGGAAAAGAGGTCTATCCACACTGGGTTTTAGGTCTCTCATTCGATTTTTACAGTATCGATGCAGACCTCTCTTCTGCACTGGAGATAAATGGGATTATGACGAAGAGTGGAACCGAAGAGATGTTCAACACAGGAATAGGGAATGATACTTTAAAAATAACTCTACTCACCAACTTCTCAGGTAAAAAATTTGGAGCAAAATTCGGGACGGGTTATCATCTGGTCTTTCCTGGAAAGGATAACAAGATCAGTTTCGACCTCGTCTTCGCCCATCCCCTCGATATCTCTATGGATGGCAATTTAGAACTTTTGATATATGTCCATCCTGCTTTCAGATTCGAAGATATTGAATACGAAGATATAGAGCCTGCCCATCCAACGAAAACTGAAAGAGAGGTGACGAGAAGCGACTATATGAAATTGAGGATACCGGGTTATCTTTCTATCTCTCCCTCGCTCAAATTGGGTGTTTTTATAGGTTCATTCACATATTCTCGCTATTTTGGGGAACTCTCTTATGAATATAAGGCATCGGTTGAAGATTCTGAGGGGATGGAGTGGGTCGACTCCGATGCCAAAGCAGTCCTTGAAAATGGGTTTCATTTGGGGCTGGATTTTCATTATTTTCGTCTTGGTGGAGGTGTCATTACAGGTAAATTTAAAAATGAGGAGGAAGTGAGAATTTTCATTCCGAGTTTTGCTATTGGAACAGGATTTTCTATTACCAGTCTATTAAGAGTGGATACTATACTCATCGGACTCGCTCTACCAGTATCGAAGTTGACACTTACTTATCTCTTTTAAGTAGCAAAGAATATGAAAAAATTGTCTTTTCTACTTTTCATCTTCTACTCTTCTCTATCCTACTCCAGTATATTGACTAAACCGAGAGTCAATGTTGGACTGCTCAACCTGTCTAAAAATAAAGAGGTAGGTATACAGTTAACAAAGATTCCTACTGAATTCTATACAAAAGGTGATACCACTGAATGGTGCACTATCGCATGGACACCAGGTGGGATAAATGGAAGGATGGAGTATGGAATCTATCCCGGTGGTGGGGTGAGTGGAAATTATTCAGATATATTGTCTGTGACTGGAATGGACAGTATCAGGTTCAGTCCTGGGAAAGAAGGGTTCGATACAGGCATATATTACTGTATCATATCAAATGTAGATTCATCGGCTCAGGTATCCATAGAGTTTATGCTGGTGGTAGAGTCGGATATTGCGCCTGCGATGATCCGTCCTGAAGGAACGGTAGACCCTGATACCTTGATTCCGCTCTTTGAGTGGAGCCCTGTGACCAATGTGCCATATTATATGATAATCGTTTCAGATATGCCGTTTAGAATTTATGAGGATTCGTTAGGTGATAAACATATAGCGGGTATATCAGCAGTGTGGGAGGCGATAACACCCAATACGGGCATAGATTATGGCGTCGCTGACCTCTCAGGCTATTTTGACAATAGCAACACACCACCATTGATGGACGGTATTGAGTATAACTGGCTCGTTTTAAACAATTATGGGAACAGTCCCAATACGACATCAGAGGTTATGCCGGTCGCTCCAAAGTCTTTTTTCGCCAATATGGGTTCACCACTCGCTGCGCCTTTCCTCATCTCACCTCCACAAGACGACTCTATAAGTGGACCGACTGTAAGTTTTTTGTGGAGAGATGTGAGTGGTGCTACCAATTACAAGGTCTACCTCTATTTCACGGTAGAAGAGGAGGGTGACTCGATTAGTTATCTTATATGGGAAGGGATAACTACGGATACCACTATCGATCTCACCGCTTCTGGCTTTTTGATAGACTCAAAGTACACATGGAGGGTAGCAGCATCCGACGATGCGGATAACAATACCGCATCCTCAATTCGCAACTTCTTCTATCTTACATCTATAGGTCAACTCAAGATAGAGACCAACTCAATGGGAGAGGACCTCCCATTGGTGCATTATTATGTAAAAGACGGTGGTACAACATCTATACCTTATTCAACTGATGGGGATGGAAACGCATCGATACCTTGCCTGCCCGATTCTTATTCCGTAGAATTTTTCAAGGAAGACTATGCGGATACCACTTTTGAAAATGTGGTAATAACTGCTAATGACACTACATGGCTAACAGCAAAGATGAGATTGTTGAAAAACTTCTTCTATGGAGAGGTTGTGGACTCATCGAATGGCGGCGTGCCTATGAGACAGAACGCTACCGTCCATTTTTTAAAATGGGGTGAGGAGAAAACAATCGTTACCGACCCTTATGGAAATTTCAGAAAAGCGCTCTGCTCAGATACTATGGATGGATGGAAAATATGGGCTACAAGCCCTGGATATTTGCCATCTGATACTATTATAGATACACTCAATCCAGACGATAATATCAACCTCGGCATTATCGCCTTATACGAGTTGACCAGTAGCATAAAAGTTTGGGCAGAAGACAGTGCTACTGGAACCCCTATCAAAGATGTCTATATCACTGTTCAAAATAATGGAACACTGTTAGATGGTTACACCGATAACAATGGATTTATTGAGATTCCCGTCTCCCCTGATACCTGGGTGGTGAAGGCATCGAAGATACTCTACTATCTAAGGCCCGACTCCTTTGTAGTGGCGGTTGCCTTAGGGGAACATAAGGAGCGGACCTTTCAACTCGTCAAATCAGGTCTTTTACTTGGTAATGTTACAGATTCAATTCATGGTGGTGGTTTGGACAGTGCATTTATTGAGGCAGTCCCGATAAGTGGTGGAAGTTATGCCTCTACCTATACGGATGGAAATGGAGACTATTCTTTAGATGTCTGGGCAGACAGTTATTGGGTCAAGGTTTCTAAACCCAA
>JAUXAN010000048.1 GCA_030619885.1 bacterium | reverse complement strand
CAGAGGGTGTCGGGGGTAGAGACGATTGTTGGAGGGATTGTCACTGTATATAGATACCCCCTGCCCATATTATACCCGCAAACATCATCCCAAGGTGCGCCTATAATTAACTCATCTCCAATATTACCGTTCACATCACCTGCTGAAGCAACAGAGTAGCCAAACCAGTCACCAACCGCTTTACCTGTGAGCACTACATCAGGGAGGACGTCCATTGATGTTCCGCCAAAGTAGATATATGTCCTGCCTGCATCAGTCCCACCTACATCATTACCATAAGCACCGACTATTACATCTGTTGTATCATCACCGTTCACATCACCTGCTGAAGCAACAGAGTAGCCAAACCAGTCATCAGCCGCCTCACCTGTGAGCACTACATCTGGGATATTATCCATTGCTGCTCCGCCAAAGTAGATATATGCCGCTCCTGCATCAATTCCACCTGCATCATTAAGATAAGCACCGACTATTACATCTGTCGTATCATCGCCATTCACATCCCCTGCCGAAGCAACAGAATAGCCAAAATAGTCATAATCCGCCTCACCTGTTAGAATCACATCAGGGATGGTGTCCATCAATGAACCGCCATAGTAGATATATACCTTACCAATTGATTTCTCGGTAGCGGTGTCAGCTGCGAGGTAAAACCCAACAGCGATGTCTTCATATCCATCCTTATTCACATCACCTATACCCGTTACTACCCTACCCATCTCACTTCCATTCGGCTCTGTAGCGGGTGGAAACTTCTGCATAAGCACAGGTGTCTGAGAATAGGTGATTCCTGCAAAAGCCACTACCACAGACGTCACTACCATAAATTGTTTAATTTTTATAAACATTTTTGCCTCCTTTTCAAACACAGATTACCGCGGATAAATTGGACGCTGATGACCACTATCTTGTCAAGTGGTAAAGCTGTAATTAACCAATGAATTTTTGCGCTTAAAAATCATACCTGAGAAACAAATTTCAATACGAAGACGGTGAATAAAGAACAATGGTTTTAGGAGATAGTAGTAAAAATTGAGGTAGACTACCTTTTACCATCTCTCACTCACTTTTGTATATATAATATATATATTGTAAACTGAGTATAAACGAAATGTGAATTTTTGGTAAAAAAGCACATATAAGATCAGGATTGAAAGATTGAACAGTTCTAACGAGTGAATTTTTTTCTCCTGATACCTGGGCGACCTCCTGGAGAGATCGAATCCTGACGATTTATCATTCCTTAGGAAAAAGATGATTCATCATGACTTTATCTATAGGGACAGAATTTATAAAGAATAGAGGCAGGGATGAGACGAAGCAGGACTGTTAATTAAATGCATTTAAGAGACTGGTTAAGAAACTCAAAAGAGACTTTCCTCAATTAAGAATCTGTCTATCGTTAGATGCCCTTTATGCAGCCAACTCTATATTTGATGTCTGTAAGGATTACAAATGGAAATATATTATAACTTTTAAGAAAGGTTCAATGCCTGATACATACGGTGAATATATTGCATTGAAAGCCTTGCAGGCAGAGAATAGTAGTTATGTAAAAGAAGGCGATATTATACAGAGGTATAACTGGGTAACAGATATAGACTACCATGGACATCGTTTGCAGGTTTTGGAATGCGATGAAACAAAGCCTAGATTCGCCTTGATTCTTGAGGAAACCCGGGATTTAAGGTATATCCTCCGAAACATCTCAATGTTTTGATATTATATCAAAACATAAGGGATTTGTTTACCCAAAAATGCAACCTACGAAAATTTTATTGAAAAATAGTATTCTCACCTCTTTTGTAGAAAATCACTCTGCAGAGCTGTGCCATCTGGAAACCTCTTGACATCCTGGAAATATTATCTTAATATAAAAGAAACAAGATAGTTTACTGGGGTTACATGAAGTCTTTACGCATTATAACTAAATTGACATTGATTTTTCTCGGGTTCAGCCTGATACCTGCCGTTCCTCTCGCATTCCTCTCGGCAAAACTTTATACTTAAGGGATAGATATATGGGGAAATGAACGGCTTCAATATACCCTGTCCGACTCTTTTGCTCTTACCAAAACGTTGCTTCAAAAATACGAGACTGATGTTCTGCAAAAGGTTCAGACTGCCGTATCTACTTTAAAAACTCAAACTTTGCAATTACAAAAAAATCTTCCATCTGAAAAGTTCGGTCTCGACTCTTTAAAGGTATTTCCATTGAAGGAACATTTGACAGAGCAAGAATTGGAGAAAATCACTGCAGGAGAATCTATAACCACCCTCGTAGACTCTAAAAATAGAAAACTCATAAGGGCAATCTCTCCTATCTCTGATGCTGAAGGTGTAGTTATCGGATATGGTGTAGGTGAGTATTTTTTACCCGAAGATATAGTAGAAAGAATAGAGAATGTAAGCGGTATGTATCAAATATTACGACAAGTGCAACTGTTGAGGAATCCCTTGAAGACAGTTTTGTGGATACTCTTTGGAGTTGGAACAACCTTAATTGTTGTCATCGCAATAGTAGCGGCAAGGACTATGAGTAGAAGTATAGAAAAGCCCATTCAGGAATTGGTGGGTGGAACTTCAAAAATCGCATCAGGAGAATTCGGGTATGAAATCGGTATAAAGAGGCGAGATGAATTTGGCATACTCATTAATGGCTTCAATTCGATGAGCAGAGAACTAAAATCTCAAAAGAAATCTTTAGAAGATGCTGTAAAACTCGCGGCATGGCAGGGGGTGGCACGGAGAATCGCACACGAGATAAAGAATTCACTCACCCCTATCGGACTTTCTCTGCACAGACTCGCCTCGGGTAAAAAAAGTGAGAAAGATAGAAAATGTATTGCCACCATAAAAGATGAGTTGAACAGTCTTACCACCCTTGCATCTTCATTCTCAGAATTTGCAAAACTTCCATCGCCTGTATTAAAAGAAGTGAATCTGAATGAGGTCTTGAAAAGTGTTGTCAATTTTTATAGAAACAGTATAAAGATCATTACGAATTATCAAAAGAATCCGCCTCTTGTACTCGCAGATGCAGAGCAGATGAGAAGGGTCTTTACAAATTTGGTTAAAAATGGAGTAGAAGCAGCAGGGGGTGGTGGGGAATTGCGAATAAGGACAGAATCGGAAGGAGAATATTTTAATGTGGAGATTGCCGATAACGGAGATGGAATACCAGAGGATATGGAAGAGAAGATATTTGAACCTTATGTCACAACCAAGAAAAAGGGAAGTGGACTGGGGCTTGCAATAGTGAAGAAAATTGTTACAGACCATAACGGAAAGATTACATTCGATTCAAAAACAGGAGCAGGAACTATGGTAACTGTAGAACTGCCTATTAAAGTGGGGAGTAAGGATGAGAAGTAAAGGTCATATCCTGATTGTAGATGATGAGAAGAATATCCAGAAATCATTGAAAGGACTGTTCGAAGACGAAGGGTACACTACGGCAGTGGCTTCGAGTGGCGAAGCCGCCGTTGACCTTGTAGTGGAATCAAACTTTGGCCTCGTATTTTTAGACCTTGTCTTGCCCAAAATAGATGGGATTGAAACTTTGAAAAAAATAAAGAAGATAAGATCTGAACTCACGGTCGTGATGATGTCAGGACACGCCAGTATTGAAAATGCCGTGAAAGCAACAAAACTCGGGGCATATGATTTTGTAGAAAAGCCCCTATTCCCCGAAAAGATTCTTCTTTTAGTGGAACATATACTTGAGGGGAAAAGACTTGAGAAGGAGAACATCAGTTTCAAAGAAAAAGAGGCAAAGAGATACGAAATGGTTGGCAAATCCCCTCCAATGGTCAAACTCTATAAAGAAATAGAGAAGGCATCACCCACTACTGCGAGGGTTTTGATATACGGAGAGAGTGGAACTGGAAAAGAACTTGTGGCACGGGCAATCCACAATTACAGCGACAGAAAAGAAGAACCTTTCGTCAAATTGAACTGTGCTGCAATACCGAAAGAACTGGTTGAGAGCGAACTCTTTGGATATGAGAAGGGCGCCTTTACAGGTGCTGCTACCAAAAAGTCTGGAAAATTTTTTATAGCGGATAGAGGCACACTTTTTTTAGATGAAATTGGCGATATGTCGCTCGAAACCCAGGCAAAACTTTTGAGAGTACTTGAAGAAGGAGAGATCGAGCCAATTGGAAGTAATCGTTCTATACCCGTTGATGTGAGGGTTATTTCTGCAACAAATAAAGACCTATCTGCGGAGATCAAAAATGGAAATTTCAGGGAAGACCTCCTCTACAGGGTGAATGTAATCCCTATCTTCGTCCCACCATTGAAAGAGAAGAAGGAAGATATACCATTCTTGATAGAACATTTCCTTCATAACTTCTGTGAGGAGAATGGAAAGAGGGTAAAAAATTTGAGTAGTGATGCTCTCGATTTTCTCACAGCATACGATTGGCCGGGGAATATTCGTGAATTAAAAAATCTGATGGAAAGACTTGCAATTATGGTGCCCGATACAACTATCTCATTTGAAGATGTTTCTACTTTGCTGCCAATTCATGGAAAAACAAGAAAAGGGAATTCTTTGAAAGGAAAGGTAGAACAATATGAGGCAGAATTGATAAAGGAGTCATTGAAACTATCGAATGGAAATATTGCTGAAGCTGCAAGGAGACTGAAAATAGATAGGGCAAATCTCTATCGGAAGTTGAAACAGTACGGGATAAAGTGTGTCAAATAGCAACATCCCTGTGTCAGATAAGAACAGATTTCGGATAAGGAATACTGATAAAACGGTTATTTTCCGTGCTATATAAGTTCTGGCACAGAATTTGCACCTCATTGGTATCAAATCTCAAAACAAGGAGGTGGAACCAATGAGAGCAAGGACAAATTTTTTCTGGATCGGTTTACTCGCCAGCGGTCTCTTTTACTCTATAGGTGGGGCTATAGTTCTTTTAAAACTTTTTTAACAAACGGCGATCTACGTTAATTGTGATTCAGACAGTAGACACTGATTTACCCAGCACTTATCCCAAGACGAAACCAATGCAATACAGAGGATAAGTGTGGGGTTTACACTGATGAACAAAGATTGTTAAAAAATTTGATCAGTGAATATCTGTGTTAATCTGTGTCTGAATTGCATCTACATTAAAGGAGGTAAAAATGGCAAAAAAAATTCTAATGTTGGTAATTCTGTTCTTTATCCCTTCAAAGATGTTACACTCACGGATCATTGAAGAGGATATATTTTCAAAAGGGAGTGATGTATACATTGCGAAAGAAGACACATTAAAAGGGGATATTAAATCCGTTGCAGGGGATATAGAAATTTTAGGCAGGGTTGAAGGTAATATCAATTCCCTGGGCGGAGATGTTGTGGTGAAAGGTATAGTCACTGGCTCAGTAAAGACGATGGGCGGTGATTTGTATGTCGATGGGAAAATAGAAGGAGATGCCACTACGATGGGCGGAAATATTACAGGTTCTGGTGAGATAAGGGGTAAAGTGGAGGCAAAAGGCGGTGATATAGATATAGAATTGCGCGAAGATATAAAGGAAATGAAAAACGAACTTTTCGATATGCTTAAGAAACTTCGTATTTCACTGGGTGGGATAAAGGTTGTGGATATAAATATATCTGGATTGGTAAATATTCCGCAAGATATGGTGTCGGATACCTTCGGTATCAAAATCGGCGATGAAACCGAATTGGAGAATCTGGCAAGAGGCGTGAAGAATATAGAAGCCCTTGAGTATTTCAGTGATGTGGGGGTGGAACTGAAACTGAAAGGGAATGGATTTCTTATCGAGATAGGTTTAAAGGAGAATCCTTACATAGAACAACTTTACATCACTGGAAATACTCTTTTTTCCACCGAAGAGTTGCTGGAGAAACTCGAAGTAAATCCCGGTGAAGTTCTGAAGGGTTCAATAAAAACAAAGACCGATTTGCTCAACTCCTTATACTACGAAGATGGCTACGAACTGGCAGAGGTTAGTCCAGACTATGATGCTGAATTACATATCCTCACTTTCAATATTGACGAAGGTCGCATAGACAGGATAGAGATAGAAGGGAACAGAAGGATATCAAAGGAGAAACTCCTTGAGACATTGGAGATCGAAATGTCTCTACCATATAATGCAAAGAGTGTCAAGAAAGAAATTGGAAAACTCGAAGACAAATTTCCTATTGATGCAAATACCTGTGTTGTGGAAGAAAAACAGGAAAAGATTCTCAAGATATCTATCAGAGAAGAAGGGCCCATCGAGCATGACTCCAACTTTAGATATAATCTAGTAGAGGGAGCATATTTAGGTCTTACACTCACAAGCAGGTCTTTTATGCCTAATGACTTGATCGGCAGATTGAGCGGTGGCTATGGTTTTGCAGGCAAAATATGGGAATACAAACTTGGACTTGAAAAACCGTTCTTTTCACCACATACTCTTTCTTTTGGAGGTGAATATTACAAGATTGTAGATACCTCTGATAGAGAACTATTATCTGAGGGTGAACAGACCGCGGCATCTTTGTTGTTGAAATGTTCATACTATGACTATTACATCCGTGAAGGATACAGTCTCTTCATATCCCAGCGTATAACCCCATCGCAGAAATTGAAGTTAGAGTATAGAGATGATGAATATTCAAGTATTTCTAAATCTACAGACTGGTCTATATTCAAACAAAAAGACCCATTCAGAGAAAATCCTTTAGTAGATGAAGGGAGAATGAAGAGTATTCTTTTAAGTTATGATTACGATACTCGAAAAGGTTCTGACTTTGCATCTGGATGGTTTGTGAAGGGATGCGCTGAATTTGCTGGTGATAAAATGGGAGACTCCAGCCTTGAGGGGGATTTTGACTTTTCCCGCTACACACTCGATCTGAGAAGGTATAACAAGCTGAGTCATGGTCAATTCCTTGACTTCAGGATTATGGGTGGTTCATCTTCCGACATCCTTCCTGTACAAAAGAGATTCTATCTTGGTGATATTAGTACACTTCACGGTTATGACTATAAAGAGTTTTCGGGCAATCTGTTCGCCCTCTCAAATGTAGAGTATAGGATTGGAGAAAAATGGCAGGGAGTTTTTTGTTGGGATATTGGTGGTTGTTGGGAAACTGTTGATGATTTTGATACAGACGATTTAGAATCGAGCATCGGGCTCGGGATTGCGGGAAATCACGGCAGCGATTTCAGTCTAACTGTTGCAAAGAGGCTGGATAGAGAAGGTGCCCCTGTGAAGGTATATTTGAGGTTCCAAAGGAGTTTCTGAAAAGACAGAACAGATGCTAAAGACTATATTTTTCATGCTAACGATTTCTGCTGCGCCAATTGAATCGGAATCTGCCAGACCATCCGTTTCTGTCAATATCAGGATGGACCACAGTTTAATCGTTGATTTTGGAGTGAGAAACATTTTCACACAAAAAATTATTGAAGGAATAAAAAGTGGACTCACATCCAGAGTTGAATACACAGTAGAATTATGGTGGGAGAGACCTCGCTGGTTCAATCAATTGATGGAAAGCAGAAAATTCGGGGCTGTTATAAATTATGATATATGGAGTGAGCATTACAAAATCAAAGATCTCTATGGAGAACTACACACAGTCTCAGACTTTAACGAACTGAGAAAGAAAGTTTGCATACAGAAAAGGATAACAGAATTTTCAAAAGAGAGACTAATCCCTGGGAAAACTTATTATATTGTAGTCAGGTTCTCATTAAAACCCATAGTGATTGAAAACATAAATGAACTTGGAGGTTATCTCAGTGGGGAGGTAAAAAAGGCGAAGGAGAATAAAAAAACATTATTTCTTCATATAGTGAATCAGGCAAAGAATTTAGCAGGGTTGGGGGAGAGGGTAATAACGGGAGAAAGCAAAAAATTCTCGAGTTTTTGACATCGGAGGGAGAGGGATTCGAACCCCCGTTCCTTGCGGAAACGCGATTTCGAGTCGCGCGCCTTCATCCACTCGGCCATCCCTCCATAAATTACCTCTTTTTTCCAAAGAAGGTCCGGAGCAAGTTTTGGCAGTCTTCTTTTAAAATTCCATCTTTCACTTCTATAGAATTGTTTAACTTTTTACCCTGTTCGTCTCTGGCTCCGTAAACCAATCTCTTAATCCTTGAAAGAAATATTGCCCATTCACACATCTGGCAGGGTTCCAATGTTACATAAATAGTTGCCCTGTCCAATCGCCAGTCATTCTTACTGTTGCATGCTGCAGTTATAGCAATCATCTCAGCATGGGCGGTCGGGTCGTGTAAAGATTCTACCCTGTTATGCCCCCTCCCGATTATTCTGTTATCAGAGACTATAACCGCTCCTACAGGAACTTCTTCCTCACTGTATGCCTTCTTTGCTTCCTTAATTGCTTCTGCCATCCAGAATTCGTCACTTGTACTCATTTTTCTTTTCGCGCCCAGGAGGACTCGAACCCCCAACCTCTTGGTCCGTAGCCAAGCGCTCTATCCAAATTGGGCTATGGGCGCACTGGGGAGCAAGGATTCGAACCTTGATACCGTGATCCAGAGTCACGTGTCCTGCCGTTGAACGACTCCCCAAAAATTTTAAAAAATTCGATTTTAGCGCCACAGGGATTTGAACCCTGGTCTCCTGGCTGAGAACCAGATATCCTAAACCATGCTAGACGATGGCGCCCTTTTTTATAACATTTCAATAGGACGCAGATCTCCGCAGATAATTTTTGCCACCAAGGCACAAAGCCGCCAAGATTGAAGAAGTATTTTCTTCTTTATGTCCCTTCGGCTTCGCTCAGGACATGCTTCGAGCCTTTGTGGTTAATAAGATCCTGAAAATCTGCGTTCATCTGCGTCCCTATTTTTTATATTATATAAATTTTACTAAATTTGTCAATCCTATTTACAACTTTTTCTTTCCCCAGCGTTTCCAGCACTTCAAATAGACCAGGACCAGCCTGATTCCCCGTTACTACCATCCTTAGCGGATGTATTAAAAAAGCAGCTTTAACTCCTGATTCTGCCGCAAACTTCCTGACTGTTTTTTCAATCTCTTCCTTGCTGAACAGTTCAAGTCTATCCAGTCTTTCTTTTACTAATAATAATTTATTTAATCTATCTTTGTCAATATATTTTTTCAATCCCTCTTCATCATATTTGAAATCATCCGTGAAAAAGTAATCGCCAAGTTTTGAAAAATCCGATAATAATTTTACCCTCCCTTTCAACAAGAGTAAAACATTTATAATCCACTCTCTTTTTTCCTCTATTGTTTTTTCATCTAAAAGTTTATCCCTTTTTAAGAAAGGCACTGCATTCTTAAAAAGCGCTTCCCCATCCATTTTAGTTATGTATTCACCGTTCATCCACATCAGTTTTTTTGTATCAAATACTGCGCCCCGTTTTATAATTCTATTTAGAGAAAAAGCAGAAATCAACTCTTCTACACTCATAATTTCTCTCCCATCACCTGGTGACCATCCTAATAGAGATAGAAAATTCACAAATGCTTCTTTGAGATACCCCTGTTCTCTATAGTCTGTAACAGCAACTGCGTCGTGCCGTTTTGAGAGTTTGCTCTTATCTTCTGCCAATAATAGAGGGAGATGGACAAACTTCGGTGGTTGGAATCCTAAAGATTTGTATAGGAGTATCTGTTTCGGTGTATTGGCAATATGGTCATCGCCTCGGATTACATGGGTTATGTGCATATCCATATCATCTATCACAACAGCGAAATTATAAGAAGGTGTATTGTCCGATTTCATAAGAACGAAATCCTCTAAATCCTTGTTGTCTTTCTTTATGGAGCCGTGTATCTCGTCTATGAACTCCGTTACCCCTTCAGGCACCAAAAATCTCACCGCCTTAGGTCGGTTCTCTTTCTCGAAGTTTTCTTTCTCTTTCTCACTCAAATATAAACATCTTCTGGCATTTTTCCACGCCTTCTTTTCACTCATTACTTTCTTCTTTCTTTCTGCAATCTCTTCTGATGTACAATAACAGTAATACGCTTTATTCTCCTTCAACAGAATATCTGCATATTTCTGATAGATACTAAGCCTTTTGGATTGAAAATATGGACCTTCATCCCAAGTAAGGCCCAACCACTTCAGACTTTTAATTATTTCATCTGTCATCTCTTTAGTTGACCTTGCTATGTCTGTATCCTCAATCCTCAAGATAAACTTTCCACCATTTTTCTTGGCAAACAGCCAGTTATAAAGTGCAGTTCTGGCAGTTCCCACATGTAAATAGCCTGTGGGTGAGGGTGCGATTCTAACTCTTACCATAGGTCGACCTATTATAGGTGAAATTTATCCTGCTGTCAAGATAAAATTAACCACAGGAGGAACATTAGTGCTAGACATTGACAAAAAAATTTCAAGAGGACGCTTGTCATTTCTCTCTTTCTTCGTATTCTCTCAGCGAACTCTGCGTTTTCTGTGGTTTCTTTTTTCTTGACAGTGAGGGATTTGGTCTATACAATGAATGTATGAACAGCGAGTTGGAAAGTGCTTTTAAAATTTTTGATGACCCATGCGTCGATTTTGAAAAATTTAAACAGGCTGCATCGTCTCTGAAATTTCGCGGAAAAAGGAAGATCAATTTCACGCCCAGAGAGATATCGAGTTATGTCAAATTGATATTAAAGGAACAAGAAGAGCCTGGCTCAGTACAAATTTCTATCTCCTCTGAAAAGAAGTATGCATTTGTAACTGTCCTTGCTCCTGACTGGACAGGCTATCTCGCTACTGTATCAGGTGTGATTCAGGAGAGGGGATATAATCTTTCCTATTTGCATGCATTTTTAACCAAAGATAAAAAATATGGAGTCATCAATATGGAAATAAATTTCCCCACCCAAAAAGAAGCAGAGGAGTTCAAACATAAAACTGATGAGTTGACAAGTATATTGAAAGGAATGGCGAGGGAAGATGAACCACTGAAAAGATTATTGAAAGATGAGACGAGAAAACTGGAAAAGTATAGAGAAACAATTAGAATACTCGAAAAGATTTGCAGAAAAGGTGAGGTATCTGCTTTGGTTAGAGAAGATGGCGAAGCGAAACAATTCTTCGCGAGTCGTTCCAGTGCATACATTAGAGAACGAAAGTCTGAAGACCTTGCTGAGCAAATTTTGATAAATTTTCGCTTTCAACAGAGGGTAAGGAAAACAGGCGGTGTCTTTATCGATCTGAAAAACATTGAAACTAAGAAAGAATCCTTGACTGCCCTATCAATTGCAGGTTTTGACAGATATCTATCTCTCGACGATACCCTTCAGGGACTACGCGAATTTCTTCCAAATTTCCAGAGAAAGTTTGATAAGGAGTTTGTCACGGATGATGGAATTGCCGTATTCAGGATAGAAATTCAGGATGAAGATGGTAAACAACTAAAAGAAGAAGAGTTTGACGAACTTCATCTTTTTCTCTTAAACAAGTTAAAGAAGAGGAGAAAAAGAAGGAGCCCATTGGAATTCAGGGCAGGTGCTGAACTCTTTGGAAGATTGATAATTCCTCAATTAGTGAAAGAAGCATCGTGCAGCGAAAAAAGTCAACTCTATATCCTTCCGGCAGTATCAACCCGTGATACTGCTCAGTTTAAAATAGTTCTCGTCTCACCTATTAGAGACAAGAAATTAGGAAAGATTGAATATTCGTGTATAAATAGATTGAACAGAGTCATGGGGCTCAGCATTGCGTCATCCAAATCGCCCTCGTCTATTCAGGATAATGAAGTTGATGTAATTGATGTAATAGCAGATACTACTGTCTTCGATAAAACTGAAGATGTATATGGAGTTATAAAAGATTGCGTTGGAAAAGTGGTGGGAGATTTCAGGGATTTTGATGAAGGAATGAGGGTAGCCGATATTAACAAACTCAATGAGCTCGTAGAAATTTTTAAAGGAGAGATACCTGAGAAGTTCATAAGAAAATTTTACTACGGTATGGAGGATTTCTTTCGGGTGGATGAACCAAAGGAGAAACTCGCTAAAGATGTTCAGTGGGGGTGGGATACACTTTTGAAGTTCCGAAAGTCAAAAAAACGAAGATATATCAAAAGCGAAAGCACAGAGTTTTCTACCCGTATCTGTGTTGTAGAAAAAGGGGATACTTTAGGTACAGAGAAATATTTGAAGATCCTCTCTGATTATCAGTTCTTTCTCACAAAGGTAGATGTGCCCGGAGCAATTCTACTGATGTTTAGAGTATTTGAGAAGAACAGACCCTTGAGCAAGGAGAAACTCGATGCAGTAATGGAAAAACTGCGTTGAATCTATGTCCAAATTCTGCATATTTCTCCTCTTTTCATTTCTTCCTCTATCTCTTTTCAGTGAAGATCTTCGCGTTAGAATTGAAATTGAAACTCACGATGAGGTATATATCCTTCACGACCTCGGGATTCCAATTGAAAACCTACATCCAGACTTCGTAGAAACCCACCTCTCTTTAAAAGAGATAGAAAAACTTGAAAATTTGGGTTACAGAGTTGCAATAATTCCGCCTGTTCAACCAAAGGGAGGGTATCACGACTACGATGCTCTCACGGCAAAACTTAAATCAATTGCAGGAGACTATCCCGAAATCACACGACTTGTCAGTATCGGGCAAAGTGTAGAGGGTAAAGAGATATGGGCATTAAAGATTACAGATAACCCTGATTCACAGGAGGTCGAAGCGGAAGTGAGAATCGCTTCTACGATTCATGGTGATGAACCACCCGGCACGGAAATTATCTTAAGGATGATAGATTCACTCACACAAGTCTACAGTACAGATACTGCAATAACCAATTTAATTGATACCAGAGAGATATGGTCCGTTCCTATGCTTAATCCCGATGGGAATGCGCACGTTTCAAGATACAATGCGAATGGGATTGATTTGAACAGGAATTTTCCTGTCCCTGATGGAAGTATTGGACAAGATAGTACTTATAAGCTAGAAACCGAGACAGAGGCGATGATAGATTGGTCGGATACGATGAGTTTTGTGCTCTCGTGTATGTATCATACAGGTGCACTGGTCGTCAATTACCAGTGGGATTACGATTCACTGCCTGCCCCCGATGATGATTTAATACGGGAAATATCTCTTGGATACGCACGATTGAATCTGCCAATGTACAACAGTACAGTCTTTGACAGCGGCGTTGTAAGAGGATGGAACTGGTATCCTGTATACGGTAGTCTCCAGGACTGGAGTTATCACGAAACGAGTTGTATAGATTTGACTATAGAAATATCTAATGACTATTGGCCTGATACTACCTATTTAGATAATGTATGGGAGGATAATCGAGAAGGGATTTTATATCTCATAAAAAGGGCAGGGACAGGACTCTGTGGTGTTGTGACAGACTATCTTAGTGGAGCCCCCCTTTTTGCGACGGTGAGTGTTGTGGGCATTGATAAACCGATACATACCGACCCTGCTGTTGGAGACTACCACCGAATGCTCCTAAACAGTATCTATACCGTAGAAGTATCTGCAGACGGGTATACAACGAAGACTATACCAGATGTGACAGTTGACTTCAATGGGCTGACTACTCTCAATGTGAGGCTATTTGAAACAAAAATCGTGTGTTTAAAAGGAAAAGTCAGAGATAAAAAAAATGGAGAACCTCTATATGCAGAGATAAAACTTGTTGGCGACGAGTCAGATTCTATAGAAACCGATCCATTAACGGGAGAATATTCATTGCAAATTTATCAGGGATTATATGATGTTGAAATTTCTTCTACAGGTTATGAAACTCTGCGAGTAGACAGTCTGCTCATCACAGGCACTACGGAAGCAGACTTCGAACTGAATCCACTCCAGGAAGAGAAACCAGTTTCTTTATTCCTTTCTGTATATCCCAATCCATTTAATTCATCCGCAGTTATTCGTTTGGAGTGCATCGACCATGTCGATGCAGCTGTGACACGGTCACAGCACTCCATACGAATATACGATGCATCTGGACGCATTATCCGGACATTACCGATCACCGATTGTCTATCACCGATTACCGAAGTAGTCTGGGATGGCAGGGATGGTAGAAACAGAAAAGTCCGTAGCGGTTGTTATTACCTCCTGTTGGAGGTGGAGGGGGAGAGTTTGTGTTGGAAGGTAGTGGTATGCAGATGAAGAGAGTGATCTTCATAGTCTTCTTTCTACATGCAAGTTTTGCTTCTGCTTTTAAGGAAGTGAGGGGAATATGGATACCCAGATGGAATCTCACCTCCTATGAGAATGTTCAAAAGATAGTTACAGATGCCGCTACTGCGAACCTCAATGTCCTCTTCGTCCAGTCCTACGCAAGGGGAGAGGCGGTTTACAAGTCAAATCTCATTCCCAGAGCAGAAGAATTAAATGATACAGATCTTGATTTTGACCCCCTTCGTCAGATAATAGGATTGGCACATAAAAGAGGAATGGAGGTTCATGCATGGGTCAATCTCCTCTATGCATGGTCTTTAGCCCCCTTTCCCCCCAAGGAAGACCATCTCGTATATACCCAACCCAACTGGTTTGTAGAAGACAGGTTAGGAAGGTCAATCTTGACTTATTCGATAGATGAGTTGAAAGAACTTGACTTGAAGGGATATTTCCTTACACCTGCCCACCCTGATGCGAGGATTTTCCTTCGCAGGGTGATTTTAGAACTGGTGTTAAATTATGATATAGATGGTGTCCATCTTGATTATGTGAGATACCCCCACAGAAATTTTGCATACGATAGTTACTCAAGACTCAAGTTCAATCAGAGATATGGTGTGGACCCGATTTTTGTTAAAGGTGGCATCCTCCAAGAAGAGTGGAAGGCATGGAGGATTGAAGAATTATCAAGTCTCGTAAAAGTTATTTACAATGATATAATGTCTGTTAAACCACATCTGAAACTCTCGTGTGCAGTCAAGGTAGACCCAGTTGAATCGAAAGACTATTTCTACCAGAACTGGGCGTTATGGGCGAGAGATAGATATGTTGATTTCGTTGTTCCAATGTGTTATTCAATAAATACCTCCAAGACTGTGCGGAGGCTTGTGAGGGCAAAAGAATTTGCACATAATAGAGTTATCTATGCAGGCTTGGGGATATACAATCAGTCTCCTCTGAGTGTAGCGGATAAGGTGATAAAGTTGAGAAATAAAGGTTACAATGGGTTCGTTCTATTCTCTTACGATGGTGTAATTGATAAAGATGGTTACTTCCATCAACTGAGGCACTATATATTTCCGCAGAGGGCTGTTTTACCATCTATGAAACATACCCATTGAAGTAAAAGCCTTACGGTATGAGAATGACTTTGCCGCATTTCCCCTCTTTCATCAATTGAAACCCCTTTTCAAATTCTTCGAGTTTGAATTTGTGTGTTATGACTGGCATAACATCCACTATTTTTGATTTTAAGATAGACTGTGTTTTACACCATGTATCGTACATCCTTCGCCCTATTATTCCGTAAACAGTCGCCCCTTTGAATACAATATGTTCAGATATGTCAAACTCAAAAGGGGCGGAGGGAATTCCTAATAGGGATGCCCATCCACCTGGTCTTAAAACTTTAAACCCCTGCTGTATAGCATCGGGACTTCCTGACATTTCCAAAAAGACATCTACTCCCCCTCTATCTTCGGTCAGTTTCATAATTTCCCCTATCACATCGTCTTTTTTGCCATTTAGAACTATATCTGCTTTCATCTTCTTTGCAAGTTTCAGTCTGTAGTTTTTTATATCTACACCAATCACGAAAGAAGCACCTGCAGATTTGGCGAGGCTGCAACAGAATAGACCAATGGGTCCACATCCGAACACGACTACTCTATTCCCGACGATCTCATCGACAAAGGTGGAATGGACAGCATTGCCGAATGGTTCTTGAACACTCGCAACTTCTGGAGGAATAGATAGGTCATTTTTTATGATATTCACTTCTGGTAGAACTACATATTCAGCAAAGATTCCATCTATATCTATACCGAGTATTTTAGTGTTGGTACATACATGACCATTTCCTATTTTGCATTGAAAACATTTTTCACATACAATATGGGTCTCGGAAGACACGTAGTCACCAACATTCAAGGAAGTAACTTCACTCCCTACCTCCACAACTTCGCCTGAAAACTCATGTCCAAAGATTCTCGGTGTTTTTATATGGTGTTGTGACCACGAATCCCAGTTATAGATATGAAGGTCAGTCCCACAGATACTCGATACCTTTATTTTAATTAGAACCTCTTTCGAGGCTGGCTTCGGTATATCAGCTAGACCCATTTCAGCACCGGGACCTGGATTTTTCTTAAACAATACCCTCATTTTTCCTTTCATCGTTCCTCCTGTAATATGTTACTCTTTCTGAAAATTATTTGCTCTCAAGATCCGTAGGGATCAGATTTAGAACAAGTTGCATATTACCTTAATTCTATGAAGTTGGATTAAATTTGTCAAGACAAGAAAAATCATGTTTTTCTTGACATAGAGACAAAGATTTTATACACAAAGTATAATTCTAAAATCAAAAAATCAAGGGGGTGAGAAAATAAAATACAAAGTGCAAATTGAAAAATGCAAAATAACTAAATACGGAATCCTCGGTCATATCCGTAGCTATCCGTCCATACGGATCCGGAGATGTTAGTATCCGCGGTACTCCGTGGTTTAAAAAGGAGGTGCTGTGAAGAAGACTATTTTTTTATTATTGATAATCTCACTATCTTTTCCACTGAAGGTCAACTCAGTCGTAGTCATCAATGAAGTTCAGTATGATGCCCTTCAGAGTGGAAGAGAGTATTGGTTCGAATGGGTGGAACTCTATAACACAGATGGTACCCCGGCACCATTGAATGGCTGGATTATCCTCGATAACACTGATACAGATACTCTGGTCACTACAGATTCTATTGTAGATTATGTTGTGATAGCAGCAGATTCAGACAGTTTTATGGTGAATTTCCCGGAATTTAGCGGCACCATAATAGTAATTTCTGATGGGAGAATTGGTTATGGTCTTACAAACTCGGCGGATATGTTACTCTTAAAAAATAGCGCTGACAGTGTTGTAGACTGGATGAACTGGGAAACACCCGACTCTAATTGGACCAACTATTTCCCTGAACTCTGGGATCCCGGGATACCTGGTGTATCTGCTGGTCATTCCCTTGGAAGGTCACCAAATGGATCCGATACTGACACGACTACCGACTTTGCCGATTTTGATACACCGACTCCTGGAGAACTGAATACTCCTACAGGAAATCAACCACCATCTATAACTGATATTACACGATATCCAATCGAATTCAAGTGCTATCCCAACCCTGTCTCTGCAACTCCAACTATATATCTCTCTATTCCAGAGAAGTTACATCTAAAAGTTAGAGTATATGACTCTGCCGGTAGAGTGGTTAAGTACCTTGCAGATAGAGTCTTCAAAACTGGTAAACATACCCTCACCTGGAATGGACAAAATGATAGAGAGATTAGCTCAGGCGTCTATTTTGTAAGAATGGAAAGTGAAAAGTTCGACCGCACGTTGAAAGTCTTGCTCGTCAAATGAAAAATATTGCAGGGAACCTATACGGGTTCCCTACTACTCAACGGCTCCAGGGGAAAGGTCTGGTAACAAATTTATACGAAGCCCTGACGCATTAAATCATGCAGGTGCACCACACCTATAGGTTTTCTGGCTACGTCCACTACTATCAATGCGGTTACGCCATAATCTTCCATCTTCTTAATAGCACTCGAAACAGATTCTTTTTTCTTTATCATTTTCGGTGTGGTCGTCATAACCTTTTTCACATCGTATTCAAAAATCCTCTCGGTCTTTTCTAACAGCCGTCGCAAGTCTCCATCTGTTATTATACCCACGACCTTGCCCTTCCTATTGACAACACTCGTCATTCCCCTTTTTGCAGTCATTTCTAATACCGCATCCTTCATCGCATCTCGCTCACTGATGATGGGAACATAGGTTCCTGTGAGCATCACCTCTTCTACAGTTGTTGTCAATTTTTTCCCCACATTCCCACCCGGATGGAATTTTGCAAAATCTTCTGGTGTGAGCTCTTTTTTATATAGAAGTGCAATAGCCAAAGCATCACCCATCGCAAGAGCAGCAGTAGTACTCGCTGTGGCTGCCAGATTATGAGGACACGCTTCTTCTTTGGTACTCACATCTAAAATGATATTGCTTTTCTGCGAAAGTTGAGATTTCAGATCTCCTATTATAGATATGATAATGACGCCCAGCCTCTTGAAAACTGGCATAATACGGAGAACCTCTTCTGTCTCTCCACTCTTTGACAGCACAATGACCACATCGTTTTTATTTACCAATCCAATATCTCCATGAATGCCTTCGGCAGGATGGAGGAAGAAAGCAGGAACACCTATGCTTCTAAAGGTTGCAGAAATTTTTTCTCCTATTATACCCGACTTGCCGATGCCAGTTATTATGATTCTGCCTTTACACCTGTATATGGCATTCACAGCATTCTCAAATTCCTTTCCTATCCTTTTTCTCAGTGCAAGCACCGATTCGCCTTCTATCCGTATCGCTTCTTTTACCTTTTTAATTATCTCTTTCATTTTCCACTCACCATCATCTTTTTTATTCTGATAGTTGGACTACCGAGACCACCATCGGTATCAACGAGGTTATTACCAACAGCGTCAATATCTTCAAGCATATTTGCCATATTG
>JAUXAN010000077.1 GCA_030619885.1 bacterium | reverse complement strand
CGGCAGCGCAGGTCAGATCACCTTCACGGCCAGCAAGTCCCCACCTTCACCCGGCGACTGGGATGGGATTGTCTTTAGTGATTACACCATTGATCCGTCAACCATGCTCAACCACTGCGTGATCGAATACGGCGGCGGCAATGGCTACGGAAACATCTACTGCTATTATGCTGATCCAACGATCACCAACTGTGCGATCAACTACAGTCTCCACTGGGGAATCTATCTCTATGAATCCAGCCCCACGATGTCCGGTAACACCTTTACCGGTAACAACGACGGCGATGTAGGACCTTAAGGTTTCCAAACCTGGGGCGGCCTTTGGCCGCCCCTTTTCTTTTTATCCCGGCTCTTACGGGATTCGGATGAATGTACCTTACCAATTGTAATAGGTATGCGTCCTTCGTAGCCTCACCCCTATTTCACGCTTACCCATCAATGAGTAAGGATTGACATTGAAGAAAAAATTGATAAGATATATTTATGGCTCGTTGTATTTTCTGCGGCAAAGATTCAAATCTAATTTCAAAATCTCTGGCTCTGTGTGTGAATTGCATAAGAAATAATTTTGATGAGATAAAAGAACATATTTTTAATCTTCACTCATCCTCAAGAAAAAGTTTCAACCTTCCCCCCTATCCACCCAGAGCAGAAAATGGTGTAAAATGCGGTGTTTGTGTCAATAGATGCAATATACCAGATGGAGAGGGTGGATTCTGTGGCATACGGAAAAATATAGATGGAGAATACAAAATTGAAGATGGGTGGCTTGACTGGTATTATGACCCGCTTCCTACTAACTGCGTGGCGGACTGGGTATGTACAGGAAGCAAAGATTATGGTAAGAATAACCTCGCTGTTTTTTACCGCTCCTGTACATTCGATTGCCTCTTCTGCCAGAACTGGCACTTTAAAGAGAAAACGGGGGGGATCGCAATGGAACCAGAGGAACTCGCTGCTAAAGTGGATGTTCAAACTGGATGTATATGCTACTTTGGCGGAGACCCAACCTCCCAGATAGAACACTCGATACGCACATCAGAACTGGCATTGGAAAGAAGAAATGTAAGAATCTGCTGGGAGACAAACGGAAGTATGAACAGAACTTTTTTGAAGAAGATGATTGAACTCTCTTTAAAGTCAGGAGGATGTATAAAATTCGACCTCAAAGTATGGAATGAAAAACTCAACATCGGACTTTGCGGTGTGAGCAATAAACAAACCCTCGAAAATTTTGAATATGCAGCATCCTTCATACCAAAACGGAGGGAATCTCCTCTGATCGTTGCAAGCACACTGTTAGTGCCCGGATACACAGATTTGAATGAGGTAAAAAATATTGCAAAATTTATCGCTTCGTTGAACAGAGATATTCCCTATTCATTACTTGGATTCTACCCGCATTTTCATATGAACGATCTTCCAGGAACGAGTAGAGACCATGCATACAGAGCAGAGAAAGTAGCCCAGGATAAAGGATTGAATAGAGTGAGAATAGGCAATCCTCATCTCCTTTCAAGTGCATATACAGTCGAGGAAAAAGAAGCACAGAAATGAAAGAATACCAGATTATCAGAATACCAGATAGAGAATTCAGATATCAGAAGAAGTTATTCGTTATTCGTGATTCGTTTATTGAGCAGGAATCGAGGAGTCAAGGAATCAAGGATTTCTGTGTTCTATAGTCTTGTGCACTTGTGCTCCAGTGCTTCTGGAACTCAATGATGGATTCCGTTATTGATTAATACAAGATAGTAATAAGAAATTGGGGTACTGAATGGATAATTTCTTAATTTCTGTTTTCTAACACAAACGAATGTAAACATGAAACAGTTTGTAAGAGTTGCACCTTCAAAAAATGTTTATCAGGTTATAGAAGAACCATACCCCCATATTCTCATTGAATCGAAAAAAGAATTGCATGGATGGTATCCAGGAAAGAGAGAATGTAGCGCAGAGCGGATGCTCATCAACCCATATAATGGATGTTCAAATAACTGTTTCTGCTGCTATGCGAACGCACTCCCTGGTTATTTTCAGTTATTTAGAAAGAAAAAAATTGTGACAGTGGCAAAGGATTTTGACCGTGTGGTAGCAAAACAGTTAGATTCCATTTCAGTCGCATCTTGCGGTTATCTCTCGCCTGTAACAGAACCCTTCCAAAAGGTAAACGATGTATATAAACTGTCTGAGAAGATAATAAATGTCTTTATAGATAGAAACATACCCATTGAATTTATAACCAAATCGAAAGTCAAGGATGAAGTTATAGATTATCTGAAATCGCAAAGACATTCTTTCTGTCAGTTCTCCTTCTTTACACACAAAGAGGAATTGAGACAGGCATTGATGGATGACGGTGCAACTGTTGACGAACTCTTTTCTCAGATAGAGAAATTTGCTAAAAATGGTATCTTTGTTGTAGCAAGGGTAGACCCTATCATTCCTTACCTTACAGACAGTAAAGAGAGTCTGAAGTTAATAGTGAAGAGAGCGATTGATTCTGGTGCTTCACATATAGTAGCGAGTTGTATGGATATACCATTGAAGATATACGATGACATAATCAACCATCTAAAAATATTTGGTGGTAGATTGGTGTATGATATTAAAAAATTATACAAGGAGAGGTTCGGCAACTATCTCCATGCGAAAATAGATTATCGAAAGAATATCTTCGATTTCTTGAGAAATCTATGTGACAAACTGAACATCAGTTTTGCTCTTTGTATGGAGTATGAGTTGGTAGATGGAAAAGTTGTAGGTTTAAACTCAGAATTTATGAGTTCTAAAAACTGTGAGGGAATAAATATCCCAATATATGTAAGAAAGGGGAATAAATTCGAGCCTGCCTGCGATTGTAATGGTGCATGCCTTTACTGCAAAGATGCGAAGTGTGGTATTGAAGACCTTGCAATGGGCAAAAGTGAAGCCACAAAAAAGGCGTTTACACTCCCTGACTATAGAAGGTGGAGTAAAAATAGATAATGGAAATAGAGACTATACATAGATGGGATGCGACACCAAAAAAGGCTATTGTGTTACAGGAGAGTTTAAGGAAAAGAGTCGTAATAAAAGATTGTTTGAAGAAGATTGAACTGGTTGGAGGGTGCGACATTTCATACAATAAAAAGTCTAAAATTGGTTGTGCATCGGTGGTTATCTTCTCTTATCCTGATTTGAACCTAATCGAAAAAATCGCAGTCAGGGATGAAATAAGATTTCCTTACATTCCAGGGCTTTTAACCTTCAGGGAGGGTTCACTTCTGATTTCCGCTTTCAGTAAAGTAAAAAGTATACCTGACTGTGTAATTTTCGATGGTCAGGGGATTGCCCACCCGAGGGGTTTAGGGATAGCATCACACATCGGGGTCTGGTTAAATCTTCCTACGATTGGTTGTGCGAAATCGAGACTCGTTGGGGAATATGATGAAGTTGGTATTCATAGGGGCGAGTCGTCCCCATTATATTTTGAAAATAGGCTTATCGGTTATGTATTGAGGACAAAAGATAGAGTTAAACCGGTATTTGTATCGCCAGGTCATAAGATAGATTTCAAAAAATCTGTGGAGGTAGTTATCGGGTGCTGCAAATCTTACAGACTGCCTGAACCCACCAGAATCGCACACACCCTTTCAAAAACAGGCAATGTTAACCACGAATGACAAGAAAAAAGAGAACCGTCCCCATTTATTTTAAACTAAATAAAATCAAAAAAATCATGGTATTTTGTATACCATTGAGTTTATATTCATACCTGCCCCTACAGAAGCAAACACAACAATATCTCCTTTTTTCAACTCATAGTTCTCAATCTTTCCTTTAAGCAACAGGTCAAGCAATGTAGGTAAAGTTGCCACCGAGCTGTTTCCAAGCCAGGATATTGTCATAGGCATAACATAAACTGGTATTTCTTTCTCTTCATATAACTTGTACAAACGCTCTAATATTGCCTTATCCATCTTTGCATTTGCCTGATGTATAAGGACCCTGCTTATATCACCAAGGGATAATCCTGCTTTTTCAAGACTCTCCTTAACAACTCGCGGAACTGTCCTTAAGGCATACTCATACAGCTTACGACCGTCCATCTTAAGGAACAATTCGTTGCCTTTGTAATTAGGATTATATGATTTATCCATCCGTAGCATATATGCATGCTTAAGGGCATCAGACCTCGCAGCATGAGACAGTATTCCAACAGGCTCTCTGTTTTCTATCGCTTCAAGTATTGTGGCTCCTGCTCCATCAGCATATATCATACTGTCCCTGTCATGAGGGTCTGAAATCCTGGAAAGAGTCTCTGCCCCTATAACAAAAGTTCTCTTTGCATCACCTGATTTAAGATAATAATCAGCCTGTATCATTCCTTGCAGCCAGCCAGGACAGCCAAAAGGAACATCATAAGATATTGTTTTTGGATTTTCTATCCCTAATCTTTGCTTTACTCTTGAAGCAAGGCTTGGAACAAAATCAGACCTTTTATTACCTGCTCTCACATCTCCGAAGTTGTGAGCAACAATTATGTAGTCAAGACTCTCTTTGTCAATCTTTGATGACTCCAAGGCATCCTTTGATGCGAGAAAAGCAATATCAGAGGTAACAAGGTTATCTGTAACATACCTCCTTTCTGTAATACCCGTTATTTTTTCAAACTTGTTTATAATTTCTTTATTTGTCTTGTCGAATTTTTTCCCATCCGAATTATAGAACTCGTTTCTAAGAAAATTCTTGTTATGAACCCTTCTTGTGGGTATATAACTACCAGTCCCAATAATAATGGAATAAATATTTTTGCTCATATCGA
>JAUXAN010000056.1 GCA_030619885.1 bacterium | reverse complement strand
ATCTATATATCCATCTCCGTTGAAATCGGCTGAGCAGACGGAGCGGGCACCAGGTCCGGTGTCATAGAACTCTGGTGGTAAAAAATATGCACTGCCAGAGGAAGAATGAATTGTGAAGGAGAATATATACGGTTCCATCGGTATCCCAAATGTATCAGTGATTCCAGAGGTGAGAATTACAGTAACCACTTCGCCATAAGCAAAATTTATATCAGGGTCAAAAGTGGCGGTTTTTGTGGGAGAATCGTACAAAATAATACCCAGATGCGGACCTGTCTGACTCCCGTTCACTAAAAAAGTTGTATCGTTTATGCTGCTCGAGTCCATATATGAATCGAATGTCACGGAAATATCGGTAGATGGAATAATATTTATCGTATTATTTGCAGGGTCAGTAGTCACTGCCTTCGGCTGCGCAAGCCCCCTAACATATTTCAAGTGGGCGTTGAAAGGATCGTAATAATCGTAATAACTTATATGTGGAATACCGTTTTCGTCCAAATCCAAACTGGTATACTCCCCTACTTCACCTATAGAATCCACAAATTCTATCTCCCATCCTGCTCCATTGAAATAGGCATACTTCAATGCTGTATTATCAAAATCATAGTAACTTATATGAGGTAAACCCGATATATCGAGTGCTATAGAGGTATACATACCAACATTGTCAACATAATCAACCGTATCGATCTTCCATAAGCCCCCATCGAAATATGCATATTTAAGGTCGGTATACGCAGCATCGTAGTAACTTATATGGGGATTGTTGAGTGAGTCCACTGTTATGGATGTATACTGCCCTACATCTCCAGAATTGTCGACTGTCATATCCTGCCATCCACCACCATCATTAATCGCATACTTGAGAGCATGGTGCGTCTCATCGTAATAACTTATATGGGGACGGTCGAGTTCATCTACTACTATAGAGGTATACTTGCCCACAGTGTCAACATAATCAACCGTATCGATCTTCCATGAGCTCCCATCGAAATATGCATATTTAAGGTCGGCATTCGTATAGTCGTAGTAACTTATATGAGGTAAACCCGATATATCGAGTGCTATAGAGGTATACATACCAACAGTGTCAACATAATCAACCGTATCGATATACCATGAGCCTCCATCGAAATATGCATATTTAAGGCCGTGATTCGTAGCATCGTAGTAACTTATATGAGGCAGACCAGATGTATCAAGATCTATGGAAGTATACCCACCAACAATACCATCATAATCAACCGAATAGATCTGCCACGAGTCCTCATCGATGTATGCATACTTTAAATTATTATTCAACGCATCCCGGTAGGATATATGTGGAAGACCAGACGAGTCCAGACCGATAGAAGTATATTGACCCACATTTCCATCAGTATCGACAGTGAATATCTTCCAGTAGGAGGAACAGGCATGCCTGTTCCCTACAATACTCATTACCAGTGCTAAAAGGATAACCAAGACAGCTCTTTTCATCGCTTATATAATATAAAGAATTGTTCTTCTGTCAAGCCAAAACACTGAGAGATAAAAATTTGGGGCTAAATTTTTCCATACGGATCCGTAGGGAGGGGAATGTCCAGTTATACGATCTGAAGCATCTTTTCTAAGGGTTCTCTCGCATTTGAGATAATCTCATCGTCCAATCTGATTTCGTATTTTTCATTTTCAATAGACCAGCATAGTTTATCGAGGGTTATGAGTTTCATCGTTGCACATACTGCATTAGTATTTAGAGGATAGACTTTTTTGCCAAAATCTATATTTATCCTCTCCCCAAGTCCTATTTCGGTTCCAATTATTAACTCATCGACTTCTTTTGCATATCGCACCATACCATTCGTAGAGGTTACCAAATCAGCATGCGCGACGACTTCTTCCCTGCACTCAGGATGGCAGCAAAGTTTAGCAGACGGGTGTTCTCTCTTTGCCTCCTCTACATCACCCTCTGTCAGATAGTCGTGAACATAACAGAAACCATCCCACAGTATGAGTTCTCTATTACTTGCCTTCGATACATATCTTCCGAGATTTCTGTCAGGCGTGAACAATATTTTCTTATTCTTGGGGATGGAATCAATCACTTTGACCGCATTTGCCGATGTGCAGCAGATGTCGCTCTCCGCCTTCACCGATGCGTAAGTATTTATGTATGAAACGACCACTGGATTATCATACTTTCTTTTAGCTTCTTTTAATTCTTCTGAAGTGATAGTATCTGCAAGGGCACAACCTGCATTCGAATCTGGAATCAGAACCTTTTTTTGTGGATTCAATATCTTGGCGGTTTCTGCCATAAATACTACCCCACAGAATACTATTATCTCAGCATCCACTTCAGTGGCTTTGCGTGCAAGGTCGAGAGAATCTCCTCTAAAATCGGCAGTCCTCTGTATCTCACTACGCTGGTAGTTATGTGCAAGAATAACTAACTTTTTCTTCCTCCTCACATCCTCGATCCTTGAAAGGAGAATCTCTTTGGATAATTTGGTATACCCTCTTAAATCCATTTATCCAGCGAGATTGTTCTTATAGAGTTGCTTCTTTGATGGCATATTATTATTTTTGCGAAAAGGTATTTTTTTCAATATTGGCAGTAATAACAGAAAAAGAGCACTTTTAATAAATCGCCTCCTGTTCATTTTTTTCATTGTGCCCCCTTCAGTATCAAAGAGCCAGCACCGATCGCACCTGCCATAACCCCTAACTTTGCAGGAACGATACTTACCTGGCTATAAGGAACGGGTAGACTCCTCTCCTTTGCTCCATCTCTTATCGCATTAAAAAGAAAATCTCCTATTGTTGCGATACCACCGCCTATTATTATCTTTTCGGGGTTTAAAATATTTATAATAATGGAAAGGGCATAACCTGTTAATCTGCCTGTCTCACGAATAACGGCTTTGGCGATTTCGTCTCCTTTGTGGTACGCCTGGGTAACGAGTTCCGAAGTGATTTTTTTCAAATCACCTTCAACCATCGAAACTAAAAGGCTTCTTTTTTTAGATTTTAGTTTTGATATAGCCATTCTTTTTATTCCGCGACTCGAGCAATATTCTTCAAAACAGCCAATCCCACCACACCTGCATGGAATTCCATCATACTTTAGCGATATATGTCCGAGCTCACCTCCACAAAATTTTGACCCCCTGTAAAGTTTACCATCTACAATCACGGCTCCACCTATACCCGTTCCAAGGGTTATACCGACTATATCTTTACATCCTTTCCCAGCACCGTATAAGAATTCACCCCATATCGCTGCATTGACATCATTGTCTACCACACACGGATAGTCGAATTCACTCGCTATCAACTCTTTCACATTTACCCCAGTCCAGCCGGGAATATTGGGTGCACTTCCCAAAACTTCACCAGTCTCAAAGTTTATCTGTCCAGGAGTGCCTATACCGATACCGGATATATTCTTGTCCTTGCAATTTGACAGAGTCTCCTTTATCGCCGAAATGAGATTTTCTCCAACTTTTTTAGTACCTCTGGCTGCCTCTGTAGGAAATCTACATTCATATCCAACCTTACCATCAGAATCAACTACACAGGATATGATTTTCGTAGCACCCATATCACAACCTACAGCAAAATTTTTACTTCCCATAATTTTCTGAACTCATTCGCTCTGCATCAGATCTATTCTTTAAGACTCTCTTTTTAAAATACCACAATTTTTTTAATTCATCCTTGCTCAATATCTTTGAAGGGTCGATTATTATAACCAATCTGGAGTCAATTTTACCTATCCCCATGAAAAATCTCTTCAACTCTGAATCGACTATCGCCTCAGGGACAGAGTCTATGGAACCAGGTTGAATATTCAGTATTCCCTTCACCCTATCCACTACTATACCGAAATTTTCCTTTTCTTCTATTATTATCACTGAAATCTTCTTTGCAGGTTCTATCTTGTATTCAAATCTTTTCCTCAAATCTACAACTGGAATGACTTCGTCTCTCAGTTCGATTGCACCACTGGCAAAACGGGGCTGCTTTTTCATTCTCAATATCTGCTTTGCTTTTGCTACCTCTTTAACCACCTCAATAACTGCACCAAATTCAACATCTCTCAATGTAAAGACTATAACCTTCATATCCTTCCCCTTCTCGTTATTTCAAACACCTTTTTTATTTTCTTTTCATATTTTTTACTCAAAGTTTTTCCCCTTCTCTTCATCACAACTTTTGCTGTTTCAATAGCGCGTTCAATCTTGTATTCTGAAAAACCATCGCCGCTATCCCATGAGAAGGGGGGTATATATTTGGGCGTAAGTCTTCCTCCGAGGATATTGCAGAAAATACCTATCACAGTCCCAGTATTTATCAAGGTTCCTATACCCGTTTTTGTATGGTCTCCGATGAAGCATCCAATTTTTATGCTTTTCGTATTAATCTCTTTGCCCTGTATGTGGACTTTAACCTCTTTATAATTATTCTTCAAATCACTGTTAGTGGTGCCTGCGCCTAAATTCACCCATTCACCTACCCACGAATGTCCTAAAAAACCTTCGTGATGTTTATTTGAATACCCTTGAAAGATACAATTCTCAACTTCGCCCGAAATCCTGCATACAGGGCCTATAGTTGTCCCACCCCTAATTTTCCCTCCATCAACAATCGTTCCATCACCAATATAGGCAGGACCTTCTATAATTGAAAAAGGGGTAATATGAACATTTTTGCCTATGTAGATGGGACCTGTTTCAAGATTTAGCACTGAAAATGCGTCGCTCTTCGAGCCTCTGCCAATGTGAAGGTTTTTCTTATCCCCGTATATCCTCGCTCCATCGTCAACAAAACCATATATTCCTCTTTTAGCCAAAACAAAGTCCTCATTCAATAGTTCTTTGTTTATCTCTATGAGATTCCATGGATATTCTATAACCTCGCCATTGCACTCTATCTCTTTGCACGAATTTCTAATCTGTTCCATCGAGATTTTCTTACTTTTAATCCCAAATCTGAACGCAAGAATCTGGTCTTTTGATATGAGCATCTCACCATTTTTCAATCTTTGTATCTCGTCTACATTCCATCGAATTGCCCTTCCATTTATGAACAGGGGAGATTCTTTTGAAAATTCGGTGGTTCTAAAGGTTTTTTCTATTCTCTCTCTCATAGTGAATATCCCGACTCTCAAATCTCCAATTTTTCGTAGGTAGGTGAGTGGGAGCAATTTTTCTGTGCCTTCATCCTCAAATATAAAAATATTTTTCATATGCCCATCAGTTTTACCATGATCGCTTTCTGGATATGGAGTCTATTTTCTGCCTCATCTAAAACTATCGAATTTGGTCCATCCAATATCTCGGAAGTTATCTCCTCATCTCTGTGAGCAGGCAGGCAATGCATAATCAAATGGTCTACTTTCGCAAACTTTACCAACTCCTTATTCACTTGAAATCTCGCAAACACCCTCTTTCTCTTTTCACCCTCTTCTTCCTGTCCCATACTCGCCCATACATCAGTATAGACTATGTCCGCATCCTTTGCTGCCTGTTCTGGGTCATGATAAATTTCTATCACATTAGAACTCTTCCTCGCTTCATTCAGAATTTCCGAATTTGGTTCATAACCTTCTGGACATCCAACTGCAATAGAGACGCCGAGCATCGCTGACGCCAGAAGGAGTGAGTTACAGACATTATTACCGTCACCAATGTATGCGAGTTTTAGATTTTGAAAACTCCCTTTATGTTCCAAGATAGTAAAAAAATCCCCAAGCACCTGGCAGGGGTGTTCCAGGTCCGAAAGCCCATTTATCACAGGTATGGTAGCATTCTCTGCAAGTTCTGTGATGGTATTGTGGGAGAAGGTTCTCGCCATAATTAAATCAACCCAGCGTGACAGGTTTGCTGCCGCATCCTTAACAGATTCACGCTCACCAAGTTGTATATCTTTTGGTGAGAGATATATCGCAGTGCCGCCGAGTTGAAACATACCAGTTTCGAATGTAACCCGTGTTCGAAGAGATGGTTTTTCAAATATCATCGCAAGGGTCTTATCTTTGAGCAGAGGCTGGAACCTATCCCTTTTTAAATCCTTTGCCAGTTCAAAGAGTTTTATCACCTCATCTCTATTAAAATCCGTAATGGATGTAAAGTCTCTCTTCATCTTTGCTCCCATATCAATCTAAAAAATATATTCAGAAAGTCAAGAAAAAAGAAACCACCTGGAAACCACAAGGGATCTTGGGGACGGTTCTCAAAACTTATTGAAAGCCAAAGAGTTACGGAAATTTAAGGAAATGAGTTAAATGGGGGCAAACGTAAACTTTTAAAATGTGGTGTGCAGATTCCAGAGTGTGGGATGAGAAATGACAGGTAATGTGGAATTTGGAATGAGGAGCCTATTGACAAAATCTGTTTAGATATGATATAATTAAAAAATGGATATAGAAAAAGCCATAGCAGATATTACTCAACAGATAATAGAAAAATACAAACCCAAAAAGATAATCCTCTTTGGGAGTGCAGCGGAAGGAAAATCAACGACCGATAGCGATATAGATTTTTTAATTATCAAAAAAGATGTCCCTCATCACGGAATTGACCGTATGCGAGAGTTGAGCAAATTGATAGAACGGAGTATTGGAGTAGATTTTCTCATCTACAAACCGGAAGAAATTGAAGAACGTTTAAAATTAGGAGATCCATTTATAAAGAATATTCTTAAAGAAGGCAAGTCTTTATATGGTTAATCGGAAGGTTGTTGAAGAGTGGCCGGATAAGGCGGATGAAGATTTTCGATTCGCATCAACAAACCCTGAGGAAAAGAATTCGTTCCACACTCAGATTTGCTTTTATTTTCAACAAGCTGCTGAAAAATATCTCAAGGCATACATAATTGCCTTCGAATTAGAATTCAAAAAGACTCACGACCTCATTCAACTGATAAATCTTTGTAATACTAATGATACTTCTTTTAAAGTGCTGAGAGAATATTGTGAATATCTTAACGGCTTTTATATAGAAACTCGATATCCTGTTCACTGGCCTACTCATTACACAAAAGAAACTGCTCAAAAGGCTCCAGAATCATCCATGTATATCGGCGATTTCGTTAAAGATAAACTCAAACAATCGACTATTGGGGACGATGCTTGATATGGAAGTGTGGGGACATCCTGAAATGAGAAAATTGGGGGTTGTTTCTGCTCTATTGATTCTCTGTTTCGGAAATCTCTTTGCGACGGCAAAGAGAGAGCCTTTAAATCTGACCATCATCTATTCCAACTCTACCAACTCCGCTCTCGAAGCGTGCAGGTGTCCTGGCAATCCTCTGGGTGGACTTGCAAAAAGGGCATATCTCGTAAAAAAGTTCAAGACTGAAAATCCTTATACACTCTTATTAGATTCAGGAGATATGTTTTCCCCATATAAAAATCCAGTGAAAGACTCGGTCTGCTTTGACGCTATGAACGAGATGGGATACGATTGTATCGCAATCGGTGACCAGGACTTTGTCGAAGGATTTGACTTCTTCTCTTACATCTCAGAAAAGGCAAACTTCCCCTTTGTATGTGCAAATTTGAAACGAAAAGGAAAACTCCTTGGGAGACCATATTTCATTAAAGAGATTGGAAGGATTAAAGTCGGCATTCTTGGACTCGTACATAAGGACTGTTTTATATTTTCTAAAAAAGAGATAAAAGAGGAGTTGGAAATAGAACCACCAGATTCTATAATCTCACTCTTATTACCCGAACTCGAGTCTCAATGTGACATACTCATCCTCCTTTCACATCTCGGCTATGAGAAGGAGATTGAATTCGCCCAAAAATTTCCACAGTTTTCTATAATAGTTGGCGGTCATACACAGAAACTGCTTTTAGAACCAAAATCTGTGGGTAGTACTCTCATCGTTGAGGCAGGAAGAAATGGCGAGCGACTTGGTAAACTGGATATCACTATTAGAGGGGGTAAAATCATAGACTATAAAAATGAGATTATCCCGCTAACACCTGAACTGAACGAAGATGAAGAGGTCGCAAAGATCGTTGAGAGATACACAAACTATGAGAAAGAAAGAAGAAAAAGTCCGACTAAATCGAAGATTAAGAAGGGGAAACCTGTGGAGATAATGATATTTACAGCTAAGGATTGTGAACACTGCTCAGAGATACTCTATAACTTTCTCCCGACATTAAATACGAGATACCGCCTTTCGATAGTAAACTGTTCCATAGACGACCCAAAAAATTATAGAAAACTGATAGAATTGGAAGAGAAATTTAACGATAAGGATAACGAGATCCCTGTGATCTTTATAGGAGATAGAGTCCTTGGTGGTGAGATAGAGATTAAAAGAGATTTGGAGAGGATAATAAGAAGCGAGAAGAGAAGATTGGCAATCGATCCCGAAGTGGTCTACTTCTATGAGGCTGGATGCAGAGGTTGCGATAGAGCAGTCTATATGCTGAATGCACTGAAATCGGATTATCCACTTACAGTAAAATCATACGATATCGGAACAAAAGAAGGAAAGGAACTGTTAGAGGCTTTTGGATTGGCTTATGACCTCCCACCTGAAAAGAGACTGATTGCACCATCGATATTCATTGGAAAGAGATGCTTCGTAGATAAAGAGATTGATTACAGAAGACTGTGTAAAAATATAGAAGAGGTTATGTCAGGAAAAGAGGAGATAGACTGGAATCTTATAGAGAGGAAGAAGCAACACGCTGCAGAGAGCATACTACAAAGGTTCGAATCTTTCGGCATTTTTGGAGTTTTGGGTGCGGGACTGATAGATGGTGTAAACCCCTGCGCTTTTGCAACTATCGTCTTCTTCATCTCTTACCTCGCATTTTTAGGCAGGAAGGGGAAGGAACTGCTCGGCGTAGGATTTCTCTTCGCCTTTGCTGTATTCATCACTTATTTTGCTGTTGGTCTCGGTGTATACAATTTCTTGAAGTTTCTGACCGAGATGAAATTTTTATCGAAAATAATCTTCATCGCAACGGGTGCACTCGCTTTTGTATTCGCCGCTATGAGTATTGGGGACTATTTCAAAGCAAAGAAGGGCAAATTGAATGAGATGAGACTCCAACTCCCAAAACTTTTAAAAAAACAGATACATTCTTCTATCCGTAAGACAACCAGATACAAGACCTTTCTTGTCGGCGCTTTCGTTGCAGGGATACTCGTCAGTGTGCTTGAACTCGCATGCACAGGACAGGTCTACCTCCCAACGATAATCTTCGTTTCGGGTGTACCTTCTTTGAAGGCGAAGGCTGTCTCTTATCTTTTCCTCTACAACTTGATGTTCATAGCTCCACTGGTCGGGGTCCTCATCCTAACCTATCTTGGAGCGAATACACTCGATATATCTAAATTTACAGAGAAAAGTGTCCCAAAAATCAAGTTATTGCTTGCGATCTTATTCTTCGCACTCGGAATATCGCTTCTGCTGATTGGCTTGGGATGAGAAAATTATTCATCTTTTTTACAACTATTTTCATAGCAAGGTCTGTTCTTGGCGGGATGGTCATAAATGAAGTATTATCAAATGTTGAGGGAGCAGACTCGGGTCCGGATGTCCCTGGGGATAGAAATGAATTTATCGAACTCTATAACAACAGCGAAGATTCTATAGATATTTGCGGATGGTGGATAGGAAGCGGAAAGTATTTCCCTGTACTCGATTCCATCATACCGTGGCAGTCCCCGTTCCCTGATACCAATGTTATTATAGGTACTACCATCATACCACCGCACGGTTTTGGAGTGATTTTGGACCCTGAATATACAGACACAGGCGATGGAAATTTCCCACAACCCTATCAGTTTGGAGATGGATGTGTCATCTTAACTATTCGCACCACGACCTTCGGGTCCAGTGGTCTTGCATCCACACACTCTGTATGGCTCATATATGGTAGCGAAAATCTAATAGATACATATGGCACACCCACCGATTCGACCGACTCCATCCCCTTTGACCCCACTGATGGGGTATCGGTGGAGAGGGTGAATCCTGAAAAACCCGACTCTTGTTCGAACTGGAAGCCATCGAGAGCCCCAGAGGGATGCACACCGGGTAAAAGAAATAGCGTATCATTGAGATGGGACCTTTCTGTGGATGAGTTGTCCCTTGAGCCATCAGTTCTGCAGATTACGGATACATTGAAAATACACCTGACTATCAAAAATATAGGTAGTGACCCTGCCTTTGATTTTGGAATTTCGGTCTTTCACGATAAGAACCTAGATGGGGTAATTCAGACACTGGAGACCATACTGGATACGGTGGTGAAAGATACGCTGGAACCCGAAAGTTTATACTCGATTGAAGCAGAATGGAGCGAATTAGAAGAAGGTGAGTTCAGAATCTGTGCTGAAATCTACTGGAGGTTGGATGAGGATACATCGAATAATAAAATTTACCGGACAGTGAGGATTGGTGCATCTCCTCCATCTATTGTAATAAACGAGATTATGTATTCGCCAAAAAGTGGTGAATCTGAATGGATTGAACTGTATAATAGGGTTGGGGAAGCCATCAATTTAGATGAGTGGAAAATTTCGGACAAAAATAAAAGTTATGGCCTGATTGATTTGAGTTTGAATCCTGACGAATATGCGATAATAACAGAGGACTCCTCCACATTCAACTACAATGTAGACTGTAAAGTAGTTGAACCAGACGGTGGATTTCCAACCCTATCAAAAGACGATTCTGTGTTCATCTTAGATGAGACGGATTTCGAGGTGGATGGTATGAGATACAGTTCAAGTTGGGGTGGAGAAAAGGGGATATCCTTAGAGAGGATAAATCCCAATCTTTCAAGTGATGACAGGTCGAACTGGGGGTCATCTGTTGCAATTTCAGGTGCAACACCTGGTATAAAGAATAGCATTTATGTGAAGGTTGTTCCCTCCAATGTTTCTATCTTCTGTTCACCCACACCTTTTTCGCCTGATGGGGATGGACGAGATGATTACACCATAATCTCTTACAACCTTCCATTCAAATTCGCAAAGGTTAAATTATACATATATGATGTACGCGGGAGATTGGTGAAAAAGTTACTCAAGCAGAAAGAGAGCGGAAGTGCGCACTCTATCATATGGGATGGAAAAGATGAATCGGATAATATCTTGACAACTGGGATCTACATAGTATATTTAGAGGCGGTTGATAGAGATTCAGAAAATGTATCAAGGTCAAAAACCACGGTCATACTGGCGAAAAGAAGATGAAATCAATAAAAGGGGGTGGAAAAAAGGTAGGCACTAAGAAATGAATGGATATAAAATCCGGGGTCGTCCGTGTCTATATCCCGGTAATCAGCGTTTAAAAAAAGGAGGATCTATGAGAAAGACGATTGTCCTTCTTATACTGTTTGGATTGGTCTTTGGATGTAAGACCACTCCAAAAAGGCAGGTAGGTGAGGAGTGGATTGTCGAAAAGACTGGTGAAATACCTGGATGGATAACGAAAATTCCCGATACAAAAGGCGGTATTATGTATTTCAGAGGGCTAAAGACCCAAGCAGCTACAATCGATGGGGGTCTTACAGATGCGAGAGAACATGCAGCCCGTCAACTTGCAGAGATGGTAGGAGCGAATGTGAATGTAGATTACGAATCGGCAAGGGTCGAATACGGTATACCAAAAGATGATAAGGATATTGGCTCTGTAGTGAGAGACCTCACCATTGTCCTTTCCAAAGCGATGATCCAAGGTCTGAAAGAGAAAGAATCATACTGGGAGAAATGGGGTGTGCAGGAAGTAAGTGGTGTGAGATACTTCCGTAATGTCTATCTGTTGACCACAGTCACAAAAGAAGATTACCAGCGGATAGCAAACAGCGTATTCGAAAAGGAACTGGAAAAGGCAAGAGAGGCGAAGAACAAAAAGGCAGAAGAATTTCTGGAAAGGATGAGAAAAGATCTGGATGTAGAAAAATATTTCCAGGAATAAGAGAAGAAACCACTGATGAAATGGGGACGGTTCTCTTTTTCTAAAGATAGCAGAAATTAGAATCGTCCCTTTTTCTTCTTTTATGTGTAGGTTTTAACTATTAAACACCTTTTTCTTTTGTTCGGTTTGTATTTAATCTTGTGATAAGCAAACAAAGCTTTATCTACTTTGCGAATATCTCCTTTTGAATACTTTTGAGCGATATCCAGTATTACACAACGGAAAATGTTGACAAAATGGGGACGGTTCTCTTTTTCAAAAAATAGCAGAAATTGGAATCGTCCCTTTTACTCCTTTTTTGGACACTTCAAAGAAAGGCGGACGACAACCGAAAAGAAAGATGATTAATAATATGGTTTCTGTCCGCATTTTTATGAGAGAAACATCCAATATCTATTTCTTATATCTTAGCCTGACCCCATTAGCATGACTCTATACTTCCTTCAAGGAGTCAAGTTCAAAAATATATTAGAATAGGGAGTAATAAAGGAGTGAAACAATCAAAATAGTTTTCTCACTTTCTTAAGAAAGTGAGAAAGAGGAATTAAAATTGGTAAAAACAGGAACTATCTCTGCATTTTTAAACGAGCCAATAGAATAACCCAAAAGTTAAAACAAAAGATCTGACCCCGTGACTTGGACTTTTGTCAAGACTTGGCATTTGGTTTAGTAACTTTTACATATGTTTTAGAGTTTCGTTTCTTTTCATTTTTCCGCAGATTTTGAAAAAAAGTATGTAGATCGTAGCCCGCTCGTTTGGCAAGTTCCTCACCTGCCTTGCGAACTTCTTGAACAATTGGGTCTTTCCACATAATTACACCTCCATTAATTCCTCTGGTGTGCAAATTATTGGTGTTTGAACACCAAGTTTTTCATTTATTTTCAACAACTTTTTAATAATCTCACCGTTAGCAAGGTGAGTACAATTCC
>JAUXAN010000046.1 GCA_030619885.1 bacterium | reverse complement strand
AAAGATCAGATACAGACACGAACCCGCAGATGCAGTCATAAGACCACTTGGCGATGATGAAGTATTAGTAGAATTCAAAGAGGTGCAGAGGGCGATAACACCGGGGCAGGCGGTAGTCTTCTACGACAAAAACACAGTAGTTGGCGGCGGTTGGATAGATGGTGTCAGATCTTGAGAGGTGAAGAGAAGTTAAAATTTGTCATACGACCCGTCCCTATGGTCGCAGACCCGTATGGCAGGATCCGTATGGATAAGAAATGGAAAAATTCTCCTGTGCTTTAATCTGAACTCTGTGTTCTCCCATACAGGTCTATGACTCCAGTTTCTTTTCTCTTGACAAAGAATTTTCATTTATTATTATCTTCTCTACCTTTCGCAGAATTGAGATAGGAGGAATCTTGAAAACTAAGAAAAAGAGTGTGAAGACTAAAAAGAGCATGAAGACTGAAAAAAAGAGTATTATGGCAAGGATTGCCGAATCAACTAAATCTGTTACCACAGGTGTGGAGGAGAAGGATATTAAACACTGGTTGACGATTTATATAATGGGAAAGGCATACAAGGTTCCAGCGGTTCTGACGATTATGCAGGCTATGGAGTACGCAGGGTATAAGTTTTTGAGGTCCTGTGGATGCAGGGCGGGATTCTGCGGTGCATGCTCCACAGTATACAGGAAAAAAGGCGAATATAGGCTGCAGACTGCTATGGCATGCCAGACGAGGGTTGAGGACGGGATGTATCTGGTCCAGATACCATTCGCACCTGCAGAGAAGGTTACGTATGACATTGATAAGGAAGATTACAGTGCCAGTGTGTTTTTAAAGTATTATCCGGAAATTGCACGGTGTGTTTCCTGCAATACCTGCACGAAGGCATGTCCTCAAGACCTTGAAGTGATGGATTATGTCCAGGCATCGCTCAAAGGTGACTTTTCTTCAGTTGCTGAGGATTCTTTTGATTGCATTCAATGTGGGCTCTGTGCAATTAGATGCCCTGCCGAGATTGTTCACTATAATTTAGCCCAATTAGGAAGAAGGATGTACGGGAAATATGGAATGCCAGAGCCAGAACATCTCAAGAAAAGACTTGGAGAGATTAAAAGCGCCAAGTTCGAAAAAGAGTTGCGCAAACTCGTAAACACCAGGAGAAAGGAACTTGAAAAAATCTATACAGGCAGAGATATGGAGAAAGAATGAATGAAAATTAAGGGGTGAAGATGGCTGAGTTGAAATTTATTGGAGGGTATCCGACCTATATGCGCGAGTTCATAGATGTGGTCAATTCGACGCGGAGCAAGAGAAAGGACTATACCCCTCCTGCAATGAGTCCAGAAGCAAGGGAAAAGATTCTCAATACTTACCATCCAGATTATGCCCCTGGTGGCAAACGCAAAATATCAATTGGACAGAATAAAGGTGATATTGGACCCAAAGAAGTGGTGGATCTGCTTGAAGCATACCCCCTTGTAGAACCGGGTGAGATAGACCTATCACATATAGATTATGATGTGGATATTCTAATAATAGGTGGTGGTCTTGCAGGAACATCAGCAGCTCTTTTGGCAAATGACTCAGGTATTCCGGCAGACAAAATCCTTCTGACTAATAAACTGAGACATGGAGATTCCAATTCGACGATGGCGGAAGGGGGAACACAGTCAGCGGATAGACCAGGCGATTCACCTGTAATGCACTTCATAGACACGATAGGAGGGGGACATTATGCGAATAAGCCCGAGGTTGTCAAAGCACTGGTAGAAGATGCCCCTTTCATAATGCAATGGCTTTTAGAATTGGGAGCGATGATCGATAGAGAGTCGAACGGCGATTTCTCAGAGAGATTAGCAGGGGGATTCTCAAGAAAAAGATTGCATTACTGCCGAGATTACACAGGACTTGAAGAACTGAGGGTGATCAGGGATGAATTCAGGAACAAGGGAATAGGGTGTATTGAATACTTTCCTGTAATAGAGCTTCTTACAGATGGAGAGGGTAGAGTGACGGGTGCGGTTCTGTTTAATTTTGAGACAGAAGAGTACAAAATAGTACGTGCAAAAGCAACAATACTCTCAACTGGAGGATTTGGAAGACTCCATATAAGAGGGTTTCCAACTACCAACCATTACGGTGCCACTGCTGATGGGATTGTTCTCGCATATCGTGTGAGTGCAAAATTGAGGGATACGGATACGGTTCAGTACCATCCAACAGGTGCCGCATACCCTCAGCAGATAGTAGGGCTTCTTCTTACTGAGAAACTCAGAGGTGCAGGGGCTCAGCCAATAAATAAAGATGGTGAGGCATTTGTGTATCCACTCGAACCGAGAGATGTTGAGGCGTCTGCTTTAATAAAAGAATGCTATGTTAGGGAGAAGGGAATTATAACCCCCACTGGTATGAGAGGCGTCTGGCTCGATACCCCCTTAATTGAACTTAAAAATGGAGAAGGAACGATAGAAAAGGAATTCCCCGGTATGATGAGGATGTTTAATAGATTCGATATAGATATGCGCAAAGACCCTGTGTTGGTCTTCCCCACGCTCCACTACCAGAATGGGGGCGTAGAGACAGACCTTGAATGTAAGACGAATGTGGAAGGTCTGTTCGTTGCAGGCGAGGTATCTGGTGGTGTTCATGGTAAAAATAGACTTATGGGAAATTCAACACTCGATTGTCTGGTATTTGGTAGAAGGGCTGGAATATATTCTGCAGAATATGTGAAGTCGGTTAAGAATAATAGAAAGTTAACAATGAGACATGTGAAAAAATATATAAATATGTTAAAGAAAGCGCGTATAAAACCTGAAAGGAGGGCACCGATACTTCTTCCTGAATATAGAGGAAGAGCAGTCCTTGCGAGGATGATAGATATTTTCTGAAATGACGAAATCCGAATGACGAATTTGGGATTTATTCATTGGGATTTTATTCGACATTCGGATTTAGGAATTTGGATTTTTAATTATGCAGGATATAATAGATAAAGTTTCAGAACTGTCGGAACAGAACCTCTATTCCTGTTACCAGTGTGGGAAATGTTCAGGTGGATGTCCGTCGGTTTCGGAAATGGATCTCCTTCCCAATCAGGTGATAAGGTTACTCCAACTTGGTATGCCCGACGATGCATCGAATGCTAATACGATGTGGATATGTGCCTCTTGTTTCACATGCACGGTGAGATGTCCGAAAGGGGTTGACATTGCAAAGGTGATGGAGGCATTGAGACAGATAAGTTTGAGAAAAAATGTAGACTATGTGGAGGTGAGGGAGATTTCAGCTAAAGAGATATCCATACTTCCCCAAATTGCATTGGTATCAAATTTCAGGAAGCAGACTGCATAGGAGAGGATGTGAAGCTGTCGTATTATCCCGGGTGCACATTAAAGACCAATGCCAAGAATTTTGAGGATTCTGCAATCGCAGTTTTGAAGACACTTGGAGTTGAACTTGTTGAATTACCGAGATGGAACTGCTGCGGTACAGTATACTCACTCGCATCGGATGATTTAATCCATAAGTTGGCACCGATTAGAAACTTGATAAGGGTAAAAGAACAGGGAGAAGATAGGTTGGTAACACTCTGTGCGATGTGTTACAATACTTTGAAGAGAGCAAATATTTTTGTCAAAAAAGATAAAGAGAGTAGGGATAAGATGAACGATTTGATGGATAGAGAAAAGATAAATTATGAGGGGGATGTGAAGGTATTTCATATACTCGAACTCCTCAGAGATGAGATCGGGTTTGATGAGATTGGTAAAAAAGTGAAACGCAAGTTCAATGGGTTCAAAGTTGCCCCTTATTATGGATGTTTACTTTTAAGACCTGAGGAAGCAGGGATTGACGATATGGAGAACCCAACTCTATTGGAAAATCTATTCAACTCTTTAGGTGTGGAGACGGTTGACTTCCCCTACAAGAACGAGTGTTGTGGTGCATACCAGACTGTAAATAAAGTTGACCTTGTGGTTCAGAGGACATATACAATAATAAATTATGCGAAAAAACTCGGTGCAGATATGGTGGTAACTTCCTGTCCGCTGTGTGAATTCAACTTAGATAGAAGACAGGAGGAAGTGAAGAAGAAATTTCCTGACTTTGAAGGATTACCCGTTTTATACTTTACCCAGATTATGGGACTCGCTTTTGGGCTGGATAAGAAATCTTTGCGGTTTGACTTGAATTATATAAATCCCGAACCATTACTTAAGGACAAAAAACTTTTATGAGGATTGATAAAAGGGGTGTTTTAACAGGAACCTGGAATTTGAGCGGCAACCAGGCATGTGCCGAGGGCGCACTTGCAGCAGGATGTAGGTTTCTTTCTGCTTATCCAATTCCACCATCCATTGAAGTAGTGGAAAGATTTACGCAAAGGGCAAAGGAAGTCGGTGCAGTTTTTGTCCAGATGGAAGACGAAATTTCGGTTCTTGCAGCTGTTTTAGGTGCATCCTGGACAGGGAAAAAGTCAATGACTGTAACCTCGGGACCTGGTTTTTCCAATATGATGGAGCATCTGGGGCTTGGCGTGATGCTGGAAACTCCTTGTGTAATTGTTGATATTCAACGAGCAGGTCCCGCTATAGGTATTCCAACTCGTGTAGGTCAAGGAGATATGATGCAAGCAAGATGGGGCTCTCATGGAGACTATGAAATAATCGCCCTTTCTCCAAGCTCTCCACAAGAGATGTTTGATTTTACTATTAAAGCATTTAATCTCTCTGAGCGCTACCGTGTCCCTGTTGCAGTGATGTCAGATGCCTATGTAGCTCATTTGAAGGAGAAGGTTGTGATACCTCCTGCAGGAAAGATTAAAATTAAACCCAGGCGATATTATAAGGGACGAAAGGACAAATATTTACCATTTAAAAGAGATAAGGATTTTGTTCCTCGTATGGTAGATATAGGCGCTGGGTATAGGTTTCATGTTACGGGGTTAACCCATGATGAGCGTGGCTATCCTATTATGTTTGAAGAATGCCAGGAGCATAATGTTCATCCTCTGGTTAAGAAAATCCGTCACTATGTAGATAAGATTGTTGAATTTCAGGAAGTAGAGACTGATGACGCTGAAGTTGTAATTATCTCATATGGAGCGACTTCAAGGTTTGCACTCAAAGCAATGGAGCAAGCAAGGAAGTCTGGTATGAAGGTGGGCAGTCTTAAACTTATTACAGTCTGGCCCTTCCCTGATAAACGGGTAGCTGAGCTTGCGAAGAAAGCAAAGGCTTTTGTGGTTTTGGAAATAAATTATGGTCAGATTGTTTTCGAAGTTGAAAGATGCAGTTACGGAAATGCAAATGTTGCATTTGTTTCTCATGGAGAAAAGGGAATTGATAACATAGAGGATTTACTTTCGACAATCGAACAAGTTATGAAAGAGAAGAAAGTAAGGAAAGGAATTATTGAGTACCGCACATAAATTTATGTGCGGGATAAATGAGTCAGGAGGGCATAAAATGTCGCCATTGAAGACCATCGATAGTAAGATAGTCCATCCGATGGATAATTTGCTTCGCATGGAGAGGATACCTCATATTTGGTGTCCTAGCTGTGGGATTGGTTTGGCTGTTACTGCTTTTACCGCCGCTCTTGAAAAAGCGAAGATCGATTTAAACAAAGTTGCTATAGTTTCTGGTATAGGCTGTACTGGAAGGGTAGCAGGTTACACAAAGCTTGATTCATTCCACACTACTCATGGTCGTCCCATTGCTTTTGGAACTGGGATCAAGATTGGGAACCCAGAAATAAAAGTAGTTGTGTTTTCAGGAGATGGTGACTTGATTGCAATTGGTGGTAATCACTTTATTCACGCTGCAAGAAGGAACATTGATATGCTCGTAGTATGTGTAAATAACTTTATTTATGCGATGACAGGTGGCCAGGTGGCTCCAACAACTCCACTAGCCGCTTATGCCACAACTTCACCTTATGGGTGTGTTGAACCCCCATTTAATATTCCGTACTTAGCAGATTCGTCTGGTGCTGTATATGTGGCAAGGTGGACAACTCTCCACATCCGAAGGCTTACTAATTCCATAACTGAGGCACTAAATAAGAGAGGATTTTCGGTAGTTGAGGTTATTTCACCGTGTGGTATGTATTATTCAAGAATTAACAAGTTAGGGGATGGGCTTGATATGATGAAATTTTATCACGATAATGCAGAGATAAGGCATGGGGAAGATACAAAGAACCTTGGTATTGGATTCCAAACAAAGATTATAGTTGGTAAATTTGTTGATAGAGAGAGACCTACCTATATGGATTCATATAACAAGTGGCTTTCTGAAATAAAAACTGAAGAGAAATTGAGAAAATAAGAAAATGGAAATTACAAGGATAGACAACTTTTTAATTTCTAATTTCCTAATTTCCATTTTCTGGTAAGGAGTATGAAGGCTAACCCAAAGGATGTAAATACTGGTGTCTATTATATAGATGGTGATGTTTCATCTGGTTATGGTGCCTTGGCAGCAGGATGTAAATTTGTAGGTGGCTACCCAATTACACCGTCCACTGAGGCATTCGAGGCAGTTTGCCGAAGGGGCCCCCTTGTTGGAGCCATGTTTATTCAAATGGAAGATGAACTTGGGTCTATAGCGTCTGTAGTTGGTGCATCCTGGGCAGGGGTTAAGTCGATGACTATTACATCTGGTCCGGGTTTTTCTCTTATGATGGAGACTATCGGATTTGGTGCAATGTTAGAGACCCCTTTTGTTCTATTAAATATCCAACGCGGTGGGCCTTCTACGGGAGTCCCAACCAAAACAGGTCAAGCAGATATGATGCAATCACGGTGGGGCTCACACGGAGACTATGAACTTATAGCCATATCCCCAGACTCTCCCCAGGAAATGTTTGATTACACAATTAAAGCATTTAATTTGGCGGAAAGGTACCGTTGCCCTGTTATGATAATGTCAGATGAATGTGTCGGTCATATGACTGAAAAAGTAGTTATCCCCCCCGCAGATGAGATTGAAGTTGAGCCCAGAAGATTTTATGATGGCCCAATCAATGAATATTTACCATTTAAGCCAGATGAGGATCTTGTTCCACCAATGGTAAAAGCAGGCGATGGCTATAAGTTATACATTACTGGGCTTATTCATGATGAAAGAGGTTATTCAATAAAAAACGAAGAATACAAATTCATTTATACTAAGCGGCTTGTTGACAAGATTAGGCTTAACAAAGACAAGATTATTGAACTAAAAGAAGAAGAAACAGATGATGCAGAGGTTGTTGTTGTCTCCTATGGAATATCATCAAGAGTTGCCGTAAGAGGAATTGAAAAAGCAAGAGAAAAGGGGATAAAAGTAGGAAGTCTTAGACTTGTCACAGTATGGCCATTTCCTGATGAGAAGATAGCAGAACTTGCAAAAACTATAAAAGCCTTTGTAGTTCCAGAGATAAATTATGGGCAAATTGCTTTTGAAGTTGAGAGATGCAGTCATGGTGAGGCAAATGTTATTCTCGTCCCTCACGGTGGGGCAGGAGTTCATAATCCCGATGACATATGCGATGCAATTGAATATGCTGCTAAAGAAAAGAAAAGGATTGAAGGAGTTATTGAATATAAGACAAAACTTGAGAAGTTAGTTTTTGAAGAAGGTTATAAATTACACGAATGAATCCAATTATAACTGTTTTTTCTAAAGGGATTGAGAAATCAGGGATTAAACCATCAAAAGTCTCTGTTCCATCAGATATTCCATTTGGATCGGAAGTTGTAAATCATTTGGGAGTTGACTTTTTTCATACTATTCGGGGACGGGCTATTCCTTTCGGTACCGGATTAAAACTGGGTAATCCAGCTCTAAAAGTAGTTCCCTTTGTTGGAGACCTCATGACACTTGGCGGAAATCATTTCGTGCATGCAGGAAGAAGGAACATGGAACTCTTAGTTATATGTGTGAATAATTTTGTTTATAGAAAGATAGGAGGACAACCTGCTCCTTCGACTCCAGTAACATTTTCACCCTACTCAACTTTTGAAGAACCATTTAATATCCCACATCTTGGTAACTCTTGTGGTGCAGTATATACAGCAAGATGGACGGCTTTACATACTGATGAACTTGCAAATTCTATCGCCGAAGCCTTAAATAAACAAGGACTCTCTGTGATTGAAGTCCTATCACCGGGACCCAATTATTATACAAAGATTGAAGACATAGAATCCAATTTGATAAATTTTTACTACGAAAATTCAGTAATAAAAAATGGTGAAGACCCAAAGAATGCGAGAATTACTCCTGAAGAGAAGATTGTAGTAGGCAAATTCACGGACAAGGAAAGACCAACATTTATTGACTCGTATAATGCTCAACTTAGTAAAGTATTAGGTGATAAATTTACTCCATATGGAGGTAAAAATGGCTGAGATTATATTTGTGGGTTTTGGAGGACAGGGTATCATTAAGTCGGGAATTATTACCGGAAGGGGGGCATCAATTTTTGACAATAAGTCTGCTACTATGACTCAGTCATTTGGACCAGAAGCAAGAGGTGGGGCATGTAGTACACAATTAGTGATATCAGACAGTAAAGTGCTTTACCCTTATGTTGAAACAGCAGATGTCCTTGTTGCTATGTCCCAGGCGGGTTATGATAAATATGAACACGAATTATCGGAGCAAGGAGTGCTTTTGATAGATGAAGACCTGGTAAAGCCCAAGCCACCTCGAGATGAAATTAAGATTTTCTCTATCTCTGCTACAAGATTTGCTGAAGAACTGGGAAATAAAATAATTGCAAATGTAGTCATGCTTGGATTCTTCACTGCCGTTACCAAACTGGTATCAAAAGAAGGGATGAAAAAGGCAGTTGCAGATTCTGTGCCATCAAGATTTGTGGAACTTAACCTCAAGGCATTTGACAGAGGATTCCAGCATAAAAAACTATGAAGTACTGGCGAACACCATATAACATTGATGAAGTAAAAATCCCACAGGGCGAGATCCACATAATAAAGGACAGGTGTAAGGGGTGTAAGTTCTGTGTGGAATACTGCCCAAAAGATGTTTTAGAAATGTCTGAAGAGTTTAACGCCAAAGGATACCATCCTCCCTATGTTAAGAATCCAGAAGACTGTGTAAATTGCGGACTTTGTGAAATGCTATGCCCAGAATTCGCTATATGGTCAACTCTTAAAGAAGAAACAGGTTCCACATCTGGTGGATAGTTTTGAGATTTAATATGGCAATAAGTATCGATAATATTCAAAAAACACTGGATACAAAAGACATATATCTTAAATTCCCTGAAATTGCTCCTACTACTTATACTGTTAGAAAAATACAGTTATCTCCCTGTAAAGTTGGTTGTCCAATAGATACGGATGTAAAGGCTTATCTTGGTCTAATTGCTGTAGGGAAGTTTGAAAAAGCTCTTGAAGTAGTGAAGAGCGATAATCCACTGCCTGGAATCTGTGGCCGTATATGTGTACATCCATGTGAAACCGAGTGCAACCGCAATGAAATTGACCAATCACTCGCCATCTGTTCACTTAAAAGATTCCTGGCTGATTATGAACTCAAGAAAGGTAGAGCCAAGCATAAACCTATTAAAAGCATTAAAAAGGAAAAAATTGCTATTATTGGTTCGGGCCCAGCTGGTTTGACTGCCGCCAATGATCTCATTAGATTAGGATACAAGGTTACTGTTTTTGAAGAATTACCAGTTGCTGGAGGAATGTTATACACTGGCATTCCTGAATACAGGCTTCCCAGAAATATTATAAAAACCGAGATTAAGGCAATAAAAGAACTTGGCGTCAAAATCAAAACAAACGCAAAGATTAAGAGTTTGAACAAACTGCAAAAACAAGGATACAACGCTATATTCCTTGCTATAGGTGCACACAAAGGATTGAAACTCGGTATTCCTGGAGAAGATGAATTTGAAGGTTTTCTTGACTGTATTACTTTCCTTCGAGCAGTGAACCTTAAGAAAAAAGTTAAAATTGGGAAAAAGGTTATTGTAATTGGAGGCGGGAATGCAGCCATTGATTCAGCCAGAACAGCACTCAGGCTTGGTTCTGATGTGCATATTGTATATCGAAGGTCAAGAAAGGAGATGCCTGCTAACGAATGGGAGATAGAAGAAGCAGAAAAAGAGGGAGTTAAGATACACTACCTTGCCTCTCCGATTAAAATACTTGGTGAAAAAGGTAAAGTAGTAGCTGTGGAGTGTATCAAAAACAAATTGGGACCACCGGATGCCAGTGGCAGAAGGCGACCTGTTCCAATTAAAAGGTCTGGGTTCAAAATAGAAGTCAACACAATAATCCCTGCTATCAGTCAACAACCCGATATCTCATTCCTCCCAAAAGACCATGGTCTTGAAATATCTAAATGGAATTCATTCGTAGTGGACGAGGAGACCCTTGCTACAAACATACCCGGTATTTTCGCTGGTGGTGATTGCGTCACTGGCCCCAAGACTGTAATTGAGGCCATAGCAGCAGGCCACAACGCAGCAAAGTCAATTGATAGATGTCTGCAGGGCAAACCTCTAAAAGAAAAAACTAAATTATATGAAAGGGTAGAATATGAAATCGTAATCGAACCAAAGGAGAGGAAAGAAAGAATCCCTATGCGTGAACTTTCTTTAAATAGAAGAAAGAATTTTAAAGAGGTAGAGTTAGGTTTGACTAAAAAAATGGCAATAGAAGAGGCAGAGAGATGTCTAAGGTGTGGGTTATGTGCCGAGTGTAGCGAGTGTACGCCTGATTGTGATAAAAGATTGGTAGCCCTATCAATACCAGGAGACACATCAGGGATGTTGTTGAGAGTCCCAATTGATCACAGTAAATTTCCATTAAATGGCAGTCCTCTACAAGGAAAGCTCTCATGGGCTGATGTAAAGGAAGTGCCTGTCATAATGGAACCCATAACTGCTAAAGTAATAAGTGACCTCTGTCGTGGATGCGGTGATTGTGAAGAGGTCTGTGAGTATTCCGCTCCCAAATTACAGGCTTGTGGTGAGCTAAATCGAACCACTTGTGGTGAGATAAGTCGAACCACTTGTGGTGAGCCTACAAGCCGAACCAAGCAAGAAAATGGAGTCAAGATTTGTAGTATTGAGGAATCTCTATGTAAGGGGTGCGGCGTCTGTGCATCTATTTGTCCATCAGGTGCAATAACAATGAATTATTTCAGTGACACTATGATTAATAGCCTATCTATGAAATCTGCGGCTGAAACTAAGATAGTTGCCTTTGTCTGCAATTGGGCTTATCCGATGACACAAGATTTTGAAACATTTAACTCTATACCTCTTATTAGAGTTATGTGTTCTGGTCGTATCACTCCCGACTTTATTCTCAAAGCTTTTATGCATGGTGCCGATGGTGTTGTAGGAATAGGATGCTCCGAAGGAAAATGTCATTATATCAACGGTAACGAAACTGCTGAAAAGAATTTTGAGAAAGCAAGAAATATTTTATACACACTTGGGATCGAGCCCAACAGAGTTAAACTTGAACGGCTATCACCTGATGAACCTGAGAAATTTAAAGAAGTCATTGGTTTTTTCATTAAGAACATAAAGAAAAAAGTTAAATAGAGATAGTATGGCAACGGAAATTAAAGAGGCTTTACAGGACATAATTAAAAGAACAAAGGCATATAACTGTATCGAGTGTGGAAAATGCAGCTCAGTCTGTCCTATTTCTCTTCTAAATGAAGCTTGTTTACCAAGAATTACCGTTAATAAAGCTCTATTTGGAGCCCCTGAAGTGCTGCTGAAAAATGAACTCCTCTGGTCATGTCTGAGTTGTAGTCTATGTTATGAGAGATGTGAGTTCGATGTGAAATTCCACGAGTTTATAAGAGATTTAAGAATAGAGGCCTATAAGATTGGTCAACAGGGTATTTACGCTCATAACGGAGCAATGCAGTCAGTGATGAAAATGATGACATCGCCTAACCTGAAACAGAATAGACTAACCTGGCTCTCAAAAGACCTCAAAACACATGATAAAGGAGAGTTCCTTTATTTCGTAGGTTGTCTCCCTTACTTTGATGCCTTCTTCACCGATCTGGAATTAGATACTCTAAATATTGCAAAAAGTACCATCAAAATACTTAACCACTTAGGTATAGAACCTGTTCTGATGCCAGATGAAAGATGTTGTGGACACGACCTCTTGTGGACAGGAGATGTTGAGAACTTCAAAAAACTGGCACAGCATAATATTGAGGCGATTAAACGCACAGAAGCTAAAAAAATTATAACATCTTGCCCAGAAGGTTATTATACACTTAAAGAGGAGTATCCAAAATATGTTGGTAAATTAGGAATAGAGGTAATTCATATTTCACAACTATTATCAGAAAAACTTTCTGAACTAGAATTCCAAAAACCGATAACCGATAACCGAAAACTGATTACCTACCAAGACCCTTGCAGATTAGGTAGATTCTCTGAAATTTATGAAGAACCAAGAAAAGTAATAACAGCCATAGATGGAATTGAACTCCGTGAAATGGAGAGGAATAGAAAGAGTGCAATCTGTTGCGGAACATGTGGATGGATGGGCTGTGGCACTTATTCCAAACAGATTCAGATAGCAAGATTGAAAGAAGCGGAAAATACAGGTGCAGATTTACTTATCACATCCTGTCCAAAATGTATGATTCACTTCAAATGTGCACAATCTGATAAAGATGTAGATAAAAAAGCAAAAATTAATATTCAGGATTTAACTACTTTAGTAGCAAACAGTCTAAAAGAAAGGAGGTGATTGGATTGGCGGAAGAGCTGAGAATAGGCGTGTTCGTTTGTGAATGTGGGATAAACATCGCAGGCACGGTAGACTGTGACGGACTTACAGAATGGGCAAAAACATTGCCTGATGTGGTCTTCGCGATTAAGAATAGATATACCTGTGCAGAACCTGGTCAACAAGAGATAAAACAGTACATCAAAGAGGAGAATCTAAATAGGGTTGTTGTTGCAAGTTGCACTCCTCGTATGCATGAACCAACTTTCAGAAGATGCTGTGCTGATGCTGGCCTTAATCCTTATCTCTTTGAGATGGCTAATATTAGAGAACAATGCAGCTGGGTACATTCAGACAGAAAACAAGCTACTCAAAAGGCAAAGGATATCGTAAAGATAGCAGTTGCGAAGGCAAGGCTCCTTGAGTCTCAGAAAGAACTTGAGGTTCCAGTTACTCAGGCAGCTTTGGTTGTAGGAGGCGGCATAGCAGGAATACAGTCATCTTTAGATCTTGCTGATGCAGGTTATCAAGTCTGGCTGGTTGAGAAGGAGCCTACTATCGGTGGGTTAATGTCTTATATCAATAAGACCTTCCCCACCATGGACTGAGCGATATGAATCCTCGGACCGAGGATGATGGATGTCGGTCGGCATCCTAAAATTAATCTTCTCGCCTATTCAGAGATAGAGGAAATTACTGGTTATATCGGTAATTTCCATGTAAAAGTACGTAAAAAGGCAAGGTATGTGGATGAAAAAGCCTGTACCGCGTGCGATGAATGTGTTAAGGTATGTCCTGTTGTAATGCCCGATGAACACCAACTCGGACTTTCAACAAGGAAGGCTATATACATGCCTTTTGCACAGGCTGTACCCGCTTCCTATCTCATTAATATGGAAGATTGTCTTGGAAACAATCCAATTGCCTGTGACAAGTGTGCAGAGGTCTGTGACCCAAAGTGTATAGATTTTGACCAACAGGATGAGTTTGTGGAGTTCGATGTTGGTGTTGCTATCGTGGCAACAGGGATGTATGTCTGTGATCCCACTATACTTGATGAATACCGTTATACAAAATATGAAAATGTCATCACCTCATGGGAATTTGAGATACTTACAGGTCCAGGTTATGTTACAAAAGGTGAACTTTTAAGACCAACAGACCGCAAACCTCCAAAGAACATTGCTTTTATCCAGTGTGTTGGCTCAAGGTCTGAAAAACGCGGTAACCCTTACTGTAGCAACATTTGCTGTATGAATACCGTTAAAGATACTCTTTTTCTTAAGGAACATCATCCGGAAATTGATTGTTCGGTTTTCTATATGGATATACGATCATTTGGAAAAGGATATGAGGAGCTCTATAAAAGGAGTAAAGCGGTGGGAGTCAAGTATATAAGAGGTATCCCTGGAGACATCGTTGAAGACCCCAAGACAAAGAATTTAATTGTTACTGTAGAGAATACAACTACCGGAAAGATTGAAAAACACGAGTTTGAAATGGTTGTGCTTTCAATAGGTGTAATTCCGAGACCTGAAACTGAGCAAATTCAGAGAGCCCTTACACTGTCAAAAGCTCCATGCGGTTTCCTTATGGAGACACATTATCAATTAGACCCCATTGACTCGCCTACAGGAGGTGTATTTTTGGCTGGATGTTGTGAATCACCTAAGGATATTAAATCTTCTGTTATTCAGGCATCAGGTGCAGCATCGAGGGCTGAAACACTGCTTACCACTGGTAAGGTGAAAGTGGAAGCTATTACTTCTACGATTATTCCCGATATGTGCAAAGCTTGCGGTATCTGTGCCGATGCATGTCCTTATGGTTCGATAACCGTTGATAGAAAGGCAAAGACTCCAGCTGTGGTTGTTGAAGCTGCTTGTAAAGGTTGTGGAACTTGTGGTGCAGAGTGTAGATTCGATGCAATTGAGATGAAACACTTTACTGATAGGCAGATAATGGCAATGATTGATGCAATGTTTGAAGAGAAACCAGAGGAAAAAATCTGTATCTTTGCCTGTAACTGGTGCTCATATGGTGGTGCAGACCTTGCTGGACTCTCAAGAATGCAGTACCCTCCAAATGGCAGGATAATAAGGACGATGTGCAGTGGAAGAGTGGATGAGAAGTTTATTTGGCATGCCTTTAAAAAAGGCGCTCCAGTTGTACTCGTCTCGGGTTGCCATTTTGCTGATTGTCATTATATTAATGCAAATAGATGGACACAGAAAAGAATTGAGGGAATGTGGAATAAACTTGAACGCAAAGGGATTAGACCCAAAAGATTGCAGCTCGAGTGGATCTCCGCTGCTGAAGCAGTTAAATGGACAAAGGTGATGCATGCAGTTGAAGATCTTAGAAAAACTGTAACAAAGGAGGAGATAGAGGAAACCAAGAAAATATTGAGTGATAAGAAAAAAGGATGAGGGTTTAATGGCTGAAGAAGTAACATTTAAATGTCTGAGATGCGGTTATGAATTTAAAGGGACCTACGATAGAAAGGTCCCGGAAGAGAGAGAGTGCCCAAAGTGTGGAAGCAATAGCATCCGCCCTTTGCCCAAAAAGAAAGAAAAATAGTGCCTGAAGAGTATAAATTACTCATAAACGGTAAGTGGATTAGCGGCGAAAAGAGACTTGAGGTAAGAAATCCTTACAATCAGGAACTACTCGGTACGGTTCCAGAGGCTGGCAAGCAACAAATAGAGAATGCAATTAAGAGTGCTCAAGAAGCCTTTAAGATAACAAAAACTCTCCCTGCTCATCTCCGCTCTCAAATTCTTGAGCACACCTCAGATACCATAAGAGAAAGAAGAGAAGAACTTGTTCGCACCATTGCTTTGGAAGCAGGAAAGCCCATAAAATATGCAAGAGGAGAGGTCGACCGTGCAACAGAGACTTTCAAATTTGCATCAGAAGAAGCTAAAAGGGTATATGGAGAGACAATACCTATGGATGCAGCAGCCAAAGGAGAAAATAAGGTCGGTTTCACTTTCCGGGAACCACTTGGAGTTATTGGTGCTATTAGTCCATTCAATTTCCCATTAAACCTGGTTGCTCATAAAGTAGCTCCGGCTATTGCATCAGGAAATACTGTCGTGCTTAAACCATCTACCTATACTCCTATAACTTCACTTAAGTTAGGAGAAATTATGTTAGAAGCTGGACTCCCACCAGGGGTCTTGAACATCATAACAGGACCAGGCCCTACAGTTGGAGATGCTATAGTTAGAGATACAAGAATATCTAAAATTACATTTACTGGCAGTTCATCCGTTGGGCTTGGAATTACTGAAAAAGCAGGACTTAAACGAATTACTCTTGAATTAGGATCTAACTCTCCTGTAATTATTGATAAAGATGTAGAATTCCCCCTACAAAATATTGTTGAAAGATGCGTTTTTGGAAGTTTTGCTTATGCTGGCCAGGTATGTATATCTATTCAGCGTATTTATGTGCATCAAGATATAAAAGAGCAGTTCATCAAACAGTTCTTGAAAGCAGTCTCAGAGTTAAAATCTGGCGACCCATTGGATGAAAACATAGATATAGGTCCAATGATTACAGAAGCTGAAGCTGAGCGTGTAAAACAATGGGTAGATGAAGCCGGTTCACAAGGAGCTAAACTCTTAATTGGAGGAAATCATAAGGGATCTATGTTTGAACCCACAGTACTCACTGATGTAAAACACGGGATGAGAGTAGTGTCTAAAGAGATTTTCGCACCTGTTGTATCAATTATGGAGTTTAAAGATTGGGAGCAGGTGATTGATGAAGTTAATACCTCAAAATATGGGTTGCATGCAGGGGTTTATACACGCGATGTTAAGAAAGCCTTTTATGCGGCTAAAAACCTGGAAGCAGGTGGAGTTTTAGTCAATGATATCCCAACTTATAGAGTTGACCATATCCCTTATGGTGGTGTAAAAGGAAGTGGAATTGGAAGAGAAGGGGTAAAGTATGCTATAGAAGAAATGACTCAGCCCAAATTTGTATGTTTTAATTTAAGTTAAATGTTGACAGGGCAATTAGTGATAATATATTTTTTAATGGTACAACCGCTTGGGAAAATAAAACAATGAAGAGAATAGGTGTTTTCATTTGTCATTGCGGTATTAATATCGCCGGAACAGTGGATGTTGATAAAGTAAGAGAGGAAATCAGTAAATACCCCGGCGTAGTCCATTGTGAAGATTATAAATATATGTGCTCAGAGCCAGGTCAGTTAATGCTAAAGGATGCTGTCAAGGAGAAAAATCTTGAGGGAGTAATAGTAGCCGCTTGTTCACCAACTCTTCATGAAGCTACATTCAGAAGAGCTGTCCAGTCCGTTGGTTTGAACCCTTATTTATATGAAAGTGCCAATATAAGGGAACACTGTAGTTGGGTACATAAGGATAAGGAAGTAGCGACAGTAAAGGCAATAAAGATCGTGAAAAGTATAGTTGAAAAGGTAAAACTTAATGAAGGACTCAAACCGATAGAGGTACCTGTTACCAGGCGCGCACTCGTGATTGGAGGAGGGATTGCTGGGATTCAGGCTTCATTGGATATTGCAAATGCTGGTTACCATGTGATATTAGTTGAAAGAGATCCATCTATTGGTGGCCATATGATTCAGCTCTCGGAGACTTTTCCTACACTTGACTGCTCACAGTGTATTATGACACCCAAAATGGTAGAAGTGGGACAACACTCCAATATTAAGCTATGCACCTATTCTGAGATAGAAGAAGTCTCAGGCTATGTTGGTAATTTTAAAGCAAAAATAAGACTTAAGCCCAGTTATGTAGATTGGGAAAAGTGCACTGGATGTGGGCTCTGCAGCGAAAAATGTCCTACTAAAGTCCCATCAGAATTTGATGTTGGGCTTGGTAAGAGGAAAGCAATCTATACTCCTTTCCCGCAAGCGGTTCCTAATAAACCCGTAATTGACAAGGAACATTGTTTATACTTCAAAACAGGTAAGTGTAAAATATGTGAGAAGGTCTGTGATGTAGGAGCAATAAAATTTGATGAAAAAGATGAAATAGTAGAGGAAGAAGTAGGTGCTATTATAGTCGCCACTGGTTATGAACTTTATGGTATGGAAAATATTGGAGAATACGGTGCTGGTAAATACAAGGATGTAATTAATGGACTTCAATTTGAACGGCTTCTCTCTGCATCAGGACCAACCGCAGGTGTAGTTAAGAGGCCTTCTGATGGCAAAGTTCCAAAAAGAGTGGTATTTGTGAGTTGTGTTGGTTCAAGAGACCCTGAACACCATTTTCCATATTGTTCCAAGATATGCTGTATGTATACTGCAAAACATGCGATGCTTTATAAACATCGGGTGCCTGATGGTGAGGCAATTGTATTCTATATTGATGTTAGGGCAACTGGTAAGAAGTATGAAGAATTTGTAACCCAGGCACAGGAAGAAGATAAAGTTCTCTATATCCGTGGCAAGGTATCCAAGATATTTTCCACCGGAGGTGGATCCGCCTCTGGCGGAAAGGATGGAAATGAACTTGTAGTTTTGGGTGCAGATACTCTCATAGGTAAACAACTTGAGGTGAGATGTGATATGGTTGTGCTCTCTATGGCAATGATGCCAGGTCAAGGAATAGATGACCTGATAAATAAGCTAAAAATACAGGCAGACGAACACGGATTCCTTAGTGAGGCACATCCAAAACTCAGGCCAGTAGAGACACTTACTGCTGGATTCTTTCTCGCAGGCGCTGCTCAGGCGCCTAAAGATGTGCCCGAAACAGTTGCACAGGCATCAGGAGCAGCATCCAAGGTATTAGAGATGTTCTCACAGGAAAAACTTGAGCATCTACCAATTATCGCTACAGTAGATGAAGATTTATGCAGTGGTTGTGGAGTATGTGTTCCACTTTGTCCCTATGATGCCCGTGAACTTACAATGAAAGACGGCAAGAAAATTGCTACTGTGAGTGAAATTCTATGTGAAGGGTGTGGAAGTTGTATTGTAGCCTGCCCTTCTGGCGCATCCCAGCAGAGGAATTTAAGAGACAACCAGATATTGAAGATGGTAGAAGCAATGACTTCTGTTATTTCCTTGGATAGATTATTAGAAGAGGAGGGAAGTGATAAACAGAATAATACGAAAAGCTGAGTTATAGATGCGAATAACCCCCGTCAGAAATATCAATCTTGTTACTTGGTGAAACATAATGCAAAATCATTTCCTTTTTTTCATTTTGCAATTCGACATTCGTAGAATGTCGCTTGTGTTTATCCGTGTCAGCATCCATCCCTACGGATGCAGAGATGGTACTCCGTGTCTTTTCTCTTGACATATTTTTATATTTTTTCTAAAAGTATATTGAGGAAGGGCTGTCCCACCTTTTCAGCCCTTCAAATCACCTCCTCTAAGGGTGTTCCGATTTTGGAACACCCTGAAATTTTTTCAGGTAACATTTTTCCATTTTTTTTATTGACAAAGAATTGAAAATATGCAAGTAATTAACCAAAAGGGGGTGAAAAAAAACAGTAATTAGTAATTACCATTTAGTAGTTGGCAAAAACAAGGATCCAGAATCGAGTATCCATGGTATAGAAGGAAGGAGGTAAAATGAAAAAATATCTTCCCTTGTTTTTAATCCTCATTGCGGGTTGTGCAGCTCCACCAATTATAGAGACCTGTAAGATTGACCTCAAATATAGGAAAGACAAGGAGGCAATAAGAGATTGCAGTGAGGCAGTGAGGCAATATCCTGATAATCCGGAAGCCCATTTCTTATTAGGAAAGGCATACGCTTACACAAGTAAATATGAAGAAGCGGTAATCTCGGTTGAAAAGGCGATTGAACTCGATTCCACATGGGTAAACGCACTGAAAAAAGAGGAGAATAAAAGGGTATTCTACCCATGTTATTTTAATGCAGGAGTCAAATCTATGGAGAAAAAGGAATATGAAGATGCGATAAGGAGGTTACATAGAGCAACAGAAATTGACCCGACGCGGCCAGGAGCATATGTCAATCTCGGTTTCATATACGCAGAACTGAAGAAAGAAGAAGAGATGGTAAATTATCTCACGAAGGCTATTGAGGTCGACCCTAAAAATTCCCGGGCGTATCACAGTCTGGGATCTTATTATTATCGAAAAGGCGAACACGAAAAGGCTACAGAATATATTGATAGTGCTATTAACTACGGTAAGGAGAATGTGGCTACATTTCAAGAGCAATTTTCAAGCATGAGCCCAACAGTGAACGAAGATAATACAAAAAAGGCATTATCCATGCTCGAGGATACGACTGTAGTTGATAAATTTTTAACAGAGGGACTTGGCATTAAAAACGCATCACAAGCAAGATTCGTTCTTAATAAACTGATGCAGAATATGAATGAACTCGTGGATGGTTATGTATTGAAAAGTCTGATCTTTCTGAATACAGATAAAGAGAAAGAGGCGGAAGAGATCCTTCAGGAGGCGCTCAAAGTTGATGAGAACGATTTAAATGTTCTTTTCTATTTTGGACTATCCTTGCTCCGCCAGAAAAGGTATGAAGAGTCTGTTTCCCCCTTCAAGAAGATGACAGAAGTCGATTCTTTAGACGAAAGGGGCTGGTTCCAACTCGGTGCTGCATACTTCAGAACGAAAGATTATGACGGGGGAATTTCATGCTTTACAAAGGTGATTGAGATAAACCCCCAATCGGTAGATGGATATACTAATAGGGGACATGCATATGCCGGCAAGGCAGACCTTGCGAAGAAAAAAGGGAGGAAGAAAGAAGAGAGGGAGTTGAGAAACAAGGCGTATGCCGATTTCAAAAAGGCGGGAGAAATCAAATAATCTGAATGCTTGCAAAAATCCTATCATCTGCAGTTCTTGGAATAGATGCTTATATCGTTGAGGTGGAGGTGGACCTCTCTTCAGGACTTCCTTCCTTCACTACTGTCGGATTACCTGAAGGTGCTGTAAAGGAATCAAAAGAAAGGGTTCAAGCTGCAATAAAGAACACAGGTTTTAAATTTCCAGGAAAGCGGGTAACAGTAAATCTGGCGCCAGCCGATATTAAAAAAGAGGGAGCAGCCTTTGACCTTCCTATCGCACTTGGCATCTTGTCGGCTATCGGACAGATTAAAGATACCCTTCTTCGCGAATTTTTAATCCTTGGAGAACTTTCTCTCGATGGCAGTCTCAAGAAAATAAGAGGTGCACTTCCTATGGCGATATGCTGCCGCGAATCTAAGATTAAAGGTGTGATCGTTCCAAAAGAGAATGCAAATGAGGCAGCTATAGTGGAAGATATCGAAGTCTATTCTGTCTCGAATTTGGGGGAAACGGTAAATTTTTTAAATGGAGATACAGAAGTTGTCCCCCATGCAATAGATCTGGATACTGTTTTAAAGGAAGCATCAAAGTATAATATAGATTTCTCTGAAGTAAAGGGACAGGAACATGCGAAACGTGCTTTAGAGGTTGCAGCTGCAGGGGGACACAACATACT